>JANNHX010000245.1:0-13359 GCA_031404615.1 Chloroflexota bacterium | reverse complement strand
TCCTGGCGTGGGTCGCGGTGCCATTCACCGTCGTCGCGTTCGCTGCGGTCGACCGGCAGATCGCCCCGCTGGCGCTGCCGCTCGACGGCGAACGCGTGGTCCTCATCGCGCTGGCGCTCCTCACGATCGTCGGGGCGTCGCTGGCTGCGTTCTTCCACGACGACCTGCGGCACGCGGTCGGCTACCTCGTCATCGCTGACGCCGGACTGCTGCTGCTCGCCATTGCGGCGCTGGACCCGGAGGCTTGGGGGCCGGGCCGTGCGTGGATCGTGGCGCTGGCCGCGAGCAAGACCGCCCTCGGGCTGTGGGCCTCGGTCGCCGAGGACCGCTTCGGGACCCGCAGCATCCCGGACCTGCGCGGGTGGCTCCGTCGCTCGCCGCTCCTCGCCGGCGGGCTCGCGCTGACCGCGTTCGCGACGTTCGGCATCCCCGGCTGGGTTGCCTTCGAGGCACGGACCTCGCTCGCGACGCTCGCCGCCGAGCCGCCGCTGGACGCGCTGCTGATCGTCGCCGGGTTCCTCGCGCTGCCAACGTACGTGCGCCTGCTCGCGATCGGCGCCGGCGCGGTCACGAGTCGGGTCGACCGCGCCACGCCCGAGCGGATCTTCATCCGACGGCCGCCGGCCGAGACGCTGCCGGTGGAGGTCGAGGGGGTCCAGGCGCCGCCGACCACGACGTCGACCACGACCGTGGCCGGGGTCATCGCGGTGAACCGGACGAAGCGGACCAAGACCGCCGAGCCGACGAGCCCTGGGCCGGCGGCGGCTGCGACCGCGGCGGTGATGGTTGCGACCGCGGGCTCAGACTCGGCGGCGAGAGCCGCGGCCGTGACCGAGGTGCCCGAGGCGGGCGACGGGGCGGCGGGCGACCAGGAGGCGATCTCGACCGTCGAGGCGGTTCGGGCAGAGCGGCTCGCGCGGCGCAGGGCCCAGGCGTCGGGTGGTGCCGCGTCCGCAGCGGCCGCGGGGGTGCGGTTCGCGGCGGCCATGGGGCGTAACCGAACCGAGCTGCTGTCCGGCACGGTGCTGGCGCTCGCAATCCTCGCCGTGCTCACGAGCTACGGCGCGCTGGACCTCTCCGGGGCGGCCGCGGAGCCCGCGCCGATCCTCCTGGGCCCCGACAGCGACTAGCGCTTCGCGCGGCGGCGGCGCTGCCGGGGCCGGCGCGCGGGTGCGGACATCTTGCGCGGGCGCCCGGGCACACCCGGGCCTACTCCCCGGGGGCGAGCACCCAGCGGTCGATCTCGCGCTCGTAGCTCAGCAGCTCCTCGGGCCGGAACCAGAGGGCGAGCTCGGCGGCCGCGTTCTCCGGGCTGTCGGACGCATGGACGAGGTTCTGCGCGGTCTCGACGGCGAGGTCGCCGCGGATCGAGCCCGGGGCGGCCTCGTGCGGGCGGGTGGCGCCATTCATCGCGCGGACGATCGCGATGGCGTTCGGCCCCTCGAGGGCGGCGGCCACGAGCGGGCCCGATGTGATGAAGTCGACGAGGCCGCGGAAGAACGGCTTCTCGCTGTGGACCGCATAGTGCTGCTCGGCAAGGGCGCGGTCTACGTGGACCAGCTTGAGGCCAACGAGCTTGAGGCCGCGCTCCTCGAAGCGGGTGAGGACCCGGCCGACGAGCAGGCGCTGGACGCCGTCCGGCTTGACGAGGAGGAGGGTGCGCTGGAGATCCGCCATGGGGGTTGCTGGGCCTCAGGTGCTTGGGCGCCCCGGACGTGTCGGGAGAGCGCGGGCTGTTCGGGTGGAGGCACAGGGTAGCGCGACCGGGCGCAGGGTCGCTGGCCGGACGCCGCGGCTAGTCCTGGGACCAGGGCAGCTCGGGCTCGGTGGCCGCTGGGGTGCCGGGGGCCAGCGGGGTGCCGGGCACCAGAGGCTTGCCGCGGGCCGTGTCGAAGGCGGCGAGGGCCTCGTGCTCACGGCCCAGGAGCCGGAGAGCGTCGCCGGCGACGAGCGCGAGCACCGGCTCGGTCGAGGCGCGGTCGCCGATGGCGGCCAGGGCGGCCTGGGCGAAGCCGGGCTCGAGGCGGATCGCGACGCCCAGCCGGAGTGCCGCGCCGGCGATGTCGCCCCTCGCGAGCGCGCCACGCCCGCCGGCGAAGGCCTCGGCCGCGGCGGCCGACGCCGGAACCGACGTCTCGGGCTGGCGGCCGCGCACGATCGCCGCGGCACCAACGGCGCCCGCCTCCGCCAGCGCCTCGCCCGGGGCGGGGTCGCCGGGCCAGATCAGGCTGCGCGGCATGCCGGCGAACAGGACGTCGAGCGTGCCGCCGGTCGTCTCGAGCGCACCGCCCGCGAGTCGTCGCGCCTCCGCCGGCCGGCCGAGCCCCGCGACGGCCTCCGCCGCGATCACGAAGGCGAGTGGGTCGTCGACGCGGCGGGCGATGGCGACGTTCGCTGCCTCGCCGGCGCCCGCAAGGTCGCCGGTGCGCCAGCGGGCCTCGGCGAGGTCCAGGAGGGCCGGCTCGTCGAGGCTCCCGTTGCCCGCGAAGGACTCGAGCTCGGCGCGCGCGAGGGCGAGCGAGCCCATGCGCAGGTGCAGGCGGGCGAGGCGCAGCGGGAGCGCGCGGCCGCCGGGCGCGAGGTCGCTTCGAGCGGGCGCGGGCTCCGATTCGGGTGCGGGCTCCGGATCCGGTTCGGGCGTCTCGAACCCCGCCGCTCCGGGCTCGTCCGGCCCGCCGTGGGAGTCGCCCACCCAGGCCGCCGGCCCCGGCGAGGCGGCCGGCGACGCCGAGTCCCCGGGCACCACGGGTCGCTCCCCTACCCGCGCCTCGGATCCCTCGTCCTCGGGCATCGGGCCGACGTCTTCGTCCGTCATCGGGGCAGCCGCAGGTGCTTGTCCAGCCCGCGCAGGTGCTTGCCCGGCGCCACGACCGCCATCCGCAGGCCCTCGTCGCGGAACAGCTCGTCGGCCAGCCGCCGGATGTCCTCGGGCCGGACGGCCTCGACCGCCGCGAGCGCATCGTCCAGCGTGTAGACGCGATCGTGCAGTGCCTCCTGCCCGCCGATCCACGACGCCAGGTGCCGCGTGTCGTCCATCCGCAGCTCCAGGCCGCCGGACAGGTACGCCTTCGCCTTCGCCATCTCCTCGTCCGGCACGAGGTCGTCCGTGAGGCGCGTCAGCTCGGCGAGGATCGCCTCGATCGCCGCCGGAAGCTGGACCGGGTCCACGCCGGCGGAGATCTCCATCGCGCCCGCGTCGGCGTACTCGACCACGCCCGAGCTCACGTCGTAGGCCAGGCCCTTCTCCTCGCGCACGCCGAGGAAGAGGCGGCTCGACATCCCGTCGCCAAGCACGGCGTTGAGCACGGCGAGGTTCCAGGCATCGGGGTGGTCGCGGCGCAGCCCGGGGACGGAGATCGAGAGCTGGGCCTGTGAGGTGCCGCGCTTGCCGGTGAGCACGCGGGGGCCGGCGGGCAGGGCGGGCGCCGGCGCGGCCACGGGCACGGATCCCTCGCCGGTCCCGAACGCCGCGGCGGCGAGCTCGAGCGCCTCCTCGGGCTCGAGGTCGCCGGCGATCGCCACGACCGTGTTCGACGGCCGGTACATCGTCCGCCAGAAGTCGTGGATGACCTTGCCCGGCAGCGCGCGGATCCCGTCCTCGTCGCCGCAGATCTCGCGGCCCAGCGGCCCGTCGCCGAAGAGCGCGGTCTGGATGAGCATCTGGCAGTACTCGGACGGGTCGTCGAGATAGGAGCGGATCTCCTCGATGATGACCGTGCGCTCCTGGTCGATGTCCGCCTCGTCAAGCTTCGGCCGGACGACCAGCTCGCCCAGGACGTCCATCGCCCGGGCAGCCTCGCGGCGTGGCACGCGCGCCCAGTAGACGGTCGACTCGCGGTCCGTGGCCGCATTCGCCGAGCCGCCCACGCCCTCGATCGCCTCGCTGATGGCGCGGCTCGACGGGTACCCGCGGGTGCCCTTGAAGGTCAGGTGCTCCATGAAGTGGGCCACGCCGGCCTCGCCAGGACCCTCGAGCCGCGAGCCCGCGAGCACGTAGGCGGCGATCGAGACCGATCGGGAGCCCGGGAGGCGGGCGGAGATGACGCGCGGCCCCTGGGGGAGCTCGGTTCGGTGGAACATCGAGGCGATGGTAGCCCGAGCGCCGTCAGCCGGGCGGCTGGACCTCGGCAGGCCGCAACCGCTCGGCACCCCGAGGGCGACGCGGGCGCGACTTCGCGACATCCGATGCGCCCTATGATGGCGGCCTAGCACGACGACCGGCGACGAGGCGTGTCGCGCGGCCCGGCGTAGGCGAAGGCGAAGCCGCGTCCCGCGAAGGAGGAGATGTATCGATGGTCGGTCGGACAGGGCGGATTCTCACGTTGCTGATGGCCGGTTCGGTGGCGCTCGGGGGATGCGGACAGGCAGCCTCCAGCCCGGCGGCGTCGGCGGCGGCGTCGTCAGGCACGGGCTGTACCGCGGGTGCCGCCGCAGGCACGCAGATCCCCGAGATCGAGGCAGGGAAGTTCAACGTCGCCATGGTCCTCATCGGACCGCATGACGACGGCGGCTGGAGCCAGGCCCACTACGAGGGCCTGATGTACGTGTGCGAGAACGTGGACAATGCCCACGTCGCCTACATCGAGAACGTGCCCGAAGGCGCCGACTCCGAGCAGACCTTCCGGTCCCTCGCGCGCAAGGGCTTCAACTTCGTCATCGGCACGTCCTTCGGCTACATGGACCCCATGGAGACCGTCGCCGCCGAGTTCCCGGACCAGACATTCCTCCACCTGACCGGGTACAAGAGCAACGGCAAGAACTTCGGCAACTTCTTCGGGGCGATGGAGGACTTCAAGTACCTGGCGGGCATGCTCGCCGGCTCGCGCGCGAAGGCCGACGGCAACCCGAAGATCGGGTACATGGCGACCTTCCCGATCCCCGAGGAGCTCCGGCTCGGCAACGCCATCATGCGGGGCGTGAAGCAGACGTGCCCCGAGTGCACGATGGACGTCGTGTTCATCAACAGCTGGCACGACCCGATCAAGGAGAAGGCCGGCGCAACCGCGCTGTTCGACGCCGGCGCGCAGGTCGTGTTCACGGGCGCGGACACCGGTGCCGTGGCGGACGTCGCCCAGGAGAAGGGCAAGTGGGGCATCACCTACGACCACCCGGCCTCGTGCAAGGTGGACGCCTGCCTCACGGCCCCGTACTGGATCTGGGGTCCGGAGTACGCGCGCATCGCCAAGTCCGTCCAGGCCAAGACCTACACGGCCGGCTACGAGTACTTCGACGCCGACTCCAAGGCGATGGGCCTGCTGGGCTTCATGGCCGGCGAGGAGATGCGGAAGGGCGTCAAGGACCTTCCGGCCGCGGACCTGACCAAGGTCAAGGACACGCTCGCCAAGATGCTCGCCGGTGAGTTCGGCCGCTTCGACGTCTTCGCCGGGCCGCTCACGGACAACACGGGCAAGGCCCTCCTGAAGGACGGCGAGAAGCTCGAACAGTCCGATCTCGACCAGTTCCCGCCGGGCGCCCCCGGCGCGGAGTGCAAGACCTGCATGTACTGGTGGAACGAGGGAATCAAGGCCGAGCTGCCGGCGCTCGGCAACTAGGCGATCGATCCAGAGCTCGCGGTGAGCACGCAGACACCGACGGCCGTCGCCAGTCCGGCGCCGGCCGTCGGGCTGCGTGGCATCGTCAAGCGGTTCCCGGGCGTCGTCGCCAACGACGGCGTCGATTTCGCGCTGGCGGCCGGCGAGGTCCATGCCCTCCTCGGCGAGAACGGCGCCGGGAAGAGCACGCTGATGAACATCCTGGACGGGCTGTACCAGCCCGATGCCGGGGAGATCCTCATGGACGGGCGGCCGGTGGCGTTCCGCTCCCCTCGGGACGCGATCGCCGCCGGCCTCGGGATGATCCACCAGCACTTCACGCTGGTCGCGTCGATGACCGTCACCGAGAACATCCTCATCGGCCTCGACCGACCCCGCCTCCGGCTCGATCTCCGCCGCTACGACGCGGAGGTCGGCCGCCTCGCCGAGGCGCACGGCTTGAACGTCGACCCGCGTGCGAAGGTCTGGCAGCTGTCCGTCGGCGAGCGCCAGCGGGTCGAGATCCTCAAGGTGCTGTATCGCGGCGCCCGGGTCCTGATCATGGACGAGCCGACGGCGGTCCTCGCACCGCTGGAGGTCGACGACCTGTTCCGGACGCTGCGGTCGATGACCGCGGCGGGGCGCAGCGTGGTGTTCATCAGCCACAAGCTCGGCGAGGTGCTCGCGATCGCCGACCGGATCACCGTCATGCGCCGGGGGAGGGTCACGGCCGCCGCCCTGCCCGCCGCGGGCGCCACGAAGGCCCAGCTCGCCACGCTGATGGTCGGCCGGGCGGTTCTCGAGAGCCTGGAGCGCACGCCGATGCCCCCCGGCGAGCCCGTGCTCGCCCTCGAGGGTGTCGAGGCGGACAACGACAAGGGGCTGCCCGCTCTGCGAGGCGTCTCGCTCGAGGTCCGCTCCGGCGAGATCGTCGGCATCGCGGCCGTCGCGGGCAACGGCCAGAGCGAGCTGGCCGAGGTGGTCACCGGCCTGCGCCAGTGCCGCGGCCGCGTCATGGTCAGCGGCGAGGACATCGCCAACAAGCCCGTCCGCAAGGCGATCTCCCGCGGCGTGGCGCACGTGCCCGAGGACCGGACCGGCGTCGGGACCGCGCCGAACCTGTCCCTGGTCGACAACCTGATCATGAAGCGTTACCGCGCCTCGCCCATCGGTCGGGGCTGGACGATCGACATGGGCGCCGCCCGGGCCGCCGCGAGCCAGCTGAAGGACAGCTACGAGATCGTGGCACCGTCGATCGAGACTCAGGCCCGCCTGCTCTCCGGCGGCAACATCCAGCGCCTGATCCTCGCGCGCGAGATCGAATCGAAGCCGCGCCTCATGATCGCCGTCCAGCCCACCCGCGGGCTGGATGTCGGCGCGGTCGAGTCGGCGCACCGGCTGCTCCTCGAGCGGCGCGCCGCGGGGGCCGCGATCCTCCTCATCTCCGAGGATCTCGACGAGATCCTCGCGCTCGCGGACCGGGTCGCCGTGCTGTACGAGGGCCGGGTCGCCGGGATTGCCGACACCGCCGACACCGACATCAACCGGATCGGCCTCCTGATGACGGGCGGCGCCGGTGGGGATCCCGCGCCGGAGCCGGCCACCGGTGGAGGCGCCGGGTGACGACCCTCCGCGGCGGAGTGCCCTTCTCGCTCCGCCTCGAACCCCGTCTCGAGGTGTCGCGCTGGCTGTCGCCGGCGCTGACGGCCGGCGCACTCGTCGTCGCGCTCGTCATCTCGGGGCTCATCCTGGGCATGGTTGGCGCCGACCCGATCCGGGTCTACCTTCACATCGTCGGCTCGTCCCTCGGCAGCGTCGGGGCCATCTCGGACACGCTCGTCAAGTCCACGCCGCTCATCCTGACCGGCCTCGCCTGCGCCCTCGCCTTCCGCATGCGGCTCTGGAACATCGGCGCCGAAGGCCAGCTGCTCCTGGGCGCCTGGGCGGCGAGCGCGGTGGTCCTGGTCCCGCTGGTGCCGGTCGGAACGCCCGGGATCATCGTCCTGGCCATGATGCTGGTCGCCGGGTTCCTGGGCGGGGCGGCCTGGGGCCTGATCCCCGGCATCCTGCGGGCGAAGTTCGGCGTCAACGAGATCATCGCCACGCTGATGCTCAACAGCATCGCATTCGCCTGGATCCAGTACTGGGTCTTCGGGCCCTGGACCGAGGGGGGCTTCCAGATGTCGGAGCAGTTCCCCACGGAGGCCTGGCTGCCGCGTCTCAGCGACCTTGCCGACGCGATCCCGGCGCTCCGCGGGCTGACGGTCCACGGCGGGTTCCTCATCGCGCTCGCGGCGGCGGTGGTGGTCTGGCTCGTCGTCGAGCGCAGCGCGTGGGGCTACGAGATCCGCCTCATCGGCGACAGCCCGCGAGCCGCGAAGTACGCCGGGATCCGGATCGCCCGCAACATCCTGCTCGTGTTCGCCGTCTCCGGCGGCCTGGCGGGGATCGCGGGCATGGCGGAGGTCGCGGGCGTCGTGCACCGCCTCCAGGACAACTTCTCGCCCGGCTACGGCTATACGGCGATCATCGTCGCCTACCTGGCGAAGTTCAACCCGTTGCGGGTCGTGCCTGTCGCGATCCTGTTCGGGGCGCTCATCCTCGCCGGCCGCGAGATCCAGCCCTCCGGGGTCCCCGGGATGATCCAGGGGATCATCCTGTTCTGCCTGATCGCGAGCGAGGTCTTCCTGCGCTTCCGGGTCCTCATCGTCCACCGCCAGCCCGTCGCGGCCGTCGCTGGCGTGGAGGAGTAGCGTGGACCTCCAGCTGATCATGGCAGCCGGGATCGCGGTGGGGACGATCCTCCTGTTCGCGGCCGTGGGCGAGATCCTCGCCGAGCGGGCCGGGGTGATCAACCTCGGCGTCGAGGGGATGATGCTCATCGGCGCCGTCGTCGGCTACGCCACCGCCGTGTCGACCGGCAACGCCTGGCTGGGTGTTGCGGGAGCGATGCTCGCGGGCGGGCTGCTCAGCCTCCTCCACGCGATCGTCACCATCACCCTCCGCGCCGACCAGGTTGTCTCCGGGCTGGCGCTCACGTTCCTCGGCACGGGCCTGGCGCGCGTGCTCGGGGAGGGGCTCAGCAAGGCGGGGGCGATCTCCCTCCTGCCCCGCTTCTCGGTCCCGCTGCTCTCGGACATCCCGGTGCTCGGGCCGATCGCGTTCACCGAGCAGAGCATCCTGGTCTACGTCGGCTACCTCCTGGTGCCGGCGACCTGGTACTGGATCAACCGGACGCGACCGGGCCTCCACCTGCGGTCGGTGGGCGAGGAGCCTGCGGCCGCCGACGCGCTCGGCGTGAGCGTGTACGCGACTCGCTATCGCTACGTGTTCATCGGGGGGATGCTGTCGGGCCTGGCCGGGGCGACGATCACGCTCGCCGTCCAGCCGGGCTGGTTCGGCGCCCTCACGGTGAACGGGCGCGGGTGGATCGCCGTCGGGCTCGTCATCTTCGCCCAGTGGTCGCCGTTCCGGGCGGCGGCCGGCGCCTACCTGTTCGGCGCGGTCGTCCAACTCACTTTGGCGATGCAGCTGCCGCCCACGATCCTCGGGCTGGCGAACCCGTTCTTCCAGTACCACGCGAACACGTTCTTCCTCGAGATGCTGCCCTATGCGCTCGTGCTGGTCGCGCTTGTGGTCGGGTCGCGCGACGCGATGCGCAAGCGGATCGGGGCGCCGGCCGCCCTCGGCATCCCCTACGTTCGCGGCGAGCGCGGCCGGTAGCGCGGCGTCACCTCGCGTGGCCGCGGTCGCAGGGCGCGGGTCGCAGGGCGCGGTCGCGGGGCCGGCGCTCCCCGGCTACTCCTCGGACCCCTCGAGACCCAGCAGCTCCATCTGCACGAAACCGTCCATCGCGAGCTCAAGCTGGCGGGGCGCCGACGGACCCTCGCCGTCACCGCCCGCACCGGGCGTGAACTCGATGACCACCCGCTCGTCGCCCTGGACCAGGGTATAGACGAGGAGCTGGTCGGGGAGGGTCTCGAACTCCAGGTGTTCGAAGGAGTCCACGTTGATCGTGATCGAGATCGGCGTGAAGTACGTCGACACCAGGGGCTCGTCCGCGACGATGCGCTCGACCCAGCCGGTCCCGCTCACGACGAGATCCCGTCCCCGGAAGAACCGGTATGAGACCGTCTGCTTGAGGATCGGGCGGAGGAGGTGCTGGACGTCGGTCCGGCTGGTCACGAGACCCTGGTTGACGAAGAACTTCGCGGGCGGATCGCTGGCCACGATGGGCTCCAACCTCGTGCTCCGGGAGGTGGGCGGGCGGTCGCCACGCCGCTTACGCGGGGCGTCACGACAATGGGCGGATCGTAGCGGACGGGCGGGTTGCGGGGCGGTGACGTTCGAAGCGCATGGCGCAGGGGGACTGCCAGTCGCGGGCATCGCTATGCCGGCGCCAGGGCGGCGACTGGCAGTCCCAGCCCGCCTCGTCGGGACAGGCGAGGGTGCGCCCGGCGCGCTCGCCCGCGCACGTATGATCGACGCATGCTGCTCGCCATCGACATCGGGAACTCCAACCTGACCCTCGGCCTCGTGGAAGGCGGGTCCATCGTGGCCACCCGGCGCGCCGGCACCCACCGGGCCACCACCGTCGACGAGCTGGAGCTGCTGCTCGACGGCCTCCTCTCGCTCGACGACCGGAGCCTCGACGCGGCAAGCGGCGCGGCCCTCGTCTCGGTGGTCCCCTCGCAGACCGCGATGGTCGAGGCCGTTGCGAACCGCCGCGGCCTCCCGATCCTGGTCGCCGCCCCGGGCACGATCCCCATCGCCATCCGCGTCGACCGGCCCGGCGAGGTTGGTCCCGACCGCATCGTCAACGCGCTCGCCGCCCAGCGGCTCTACGGCTGCCCGGCAGTGGTCGTGGACATGGGCACGGCCACGACGTACGACTGCGTTGGACCGGACGGCGCGTTCGTGGGCGGCGCCATCGCCCCAGGCATGAGGCTCGGCCTCGAGGCGCTCGCGGCCAACACCGCCCGCCTGCCGCGGATCGAGCTGCGGACGCCGGACCGCGCGATCGGCCGGGACACGGTGAGCGCCATGCAGAGCGGCACCGTCTTCGGCTACCAGGCAGCGGTCACGGGCCTCCTGGCGCGGATCCGCCGCGAGCTCGCAGAGCAGACGGGCGTGCGCCTGGACCAGGTCAAGGGCATCCTGACCGGCGGCCTGTCCATCGAGCCGTGGGCACGTGACGTGGACGGCGTGGCGATCATCGACCCGGACCTCACCCTCAAGGGCCTCGCGATCCTCTACGCCGAGGTCGCGGGCGGCGAGCCTGTGGACGGCTCGCGATGAGTGGCCGCCTCGAGGGCCGGCTGATCGGCCTCGGTGTCTGCGGGTCCATCGCGGCCTACAAGGCCGTCGAGCTGCTCCGGCTGCTCCGCATGGAAGGCGCGGACGTCGTCGTGATGCTGACCCCCGCGGCGCAGCAGTTCGTGGGTGCCCTCACCTTCGGAGCCCTGAGCCGGCACGCCGTCGAGACCGACGTCCTGGGTCTCCTCCCCGACCAGCGCATCGGGCACATCGTCGTCGCGGATGCCGCGGACGCCCTGGTCATCGCCCCCGCGACCGCCCGCTGGCTGGGCGCGATGGCGAACGGGATCGCGAACGACACCGTGACCGCCGCCTGCCTCGCGACAGGCGCGCCCGTCGTGGTCGCGCCGGCGATGGACGGCGACATGTGGACCCACCGGGCGACCCGGGACAACGTCGCGCGCCTGGAGCGGGACTTCGGGTACCGGATCGTGCCGCCAGAGATCGGGTCGCTCGCCTCGGGCCAGAGCGGGATCGGGCGGCTCGCGGACCTGCCGCTGATCGTGGACACCGTGGTGGCCGCGGTCCAAGGGAAGCCGGTGCGCCAGCCCGAGGCCGCGGAGCGACCGCCCGCCACGGCACCCTGGGTCGAGCCGGACCTCGAGGGCCGCCACGTCGTCGTGAGCGCCGGCGGGACCGCGGAGGCCATCGACCCCGTCCGGTTCATCGGCAACCGCAGCACCGGCAGGATGGGCGTCGCGATCGCCGAGGCCGCGCTGGCCCGCGGCGCGCGCGTGACGATCGTCGCCGGGCGCGTCGAGGTGGACCTCCCGCGCGGCGCGACCGTCGTCCGTGCCGAGTCCACGGCCCAGATGCGCGCCGCGGTCATCGACGCCGTCATCGAGCACCCCGCAGACGTCCTCGTCATGGCCGCCGCCGTCGCAGACTTCCGCCCCAGGGCGGCCTCGGACACCAAGCTCAGGCGCGGCGAGGGCATGACCCTGGAGCTGGAGCCCACCGAGGACATCCTCGCGGAGGTGGGCAGCCGCGCCCGGGAGATCACCCCTCGCCCGGTCATCGTCGGGTTCGCGGCCGAGACCGGCTCCCTCGAGCGTGCGCCGGACAAGCTCCGCCGCAAGGGCGCGGACCTCCTGGTCGCCAACGACGTGTCGGAACCCGGCAGCGGGTTCGGCACCGGCACCAACCGCGTCGTGATCCTCGCCGCGGACGGCTCGCGGGACGACCTGCCGCTGCTCACCAAGCGCGAGGTCGCGGACCGGCTCCTTGACCGCGTGGTCGCGGTGTTGGACGGACGCGACGGGCGGGCGCACACTTCCTGACATGGAGACCACCCGATGAGCGCCCAGTCCGAGTCCGTCCGCCGGCTGTCGGTCGTCGACATCGCGAAGCTCTACGCGGACGGCACGCGCATCGCGACGATCACCGCGTACGACTTCCCAACCGCGCAGCTCGTCGACGAGGCTGGCATCCCGCTGATCCTCGTGGGCGACTCGCTCGCGCAGGTCATGCTGGGCTACGACACCACCGTCCGCGTCTCCATGGACGAGATGCTCCACCACACCAAGGCCGTCGTACGGGGCAGCAGGCGCGCCATCGTCGTCGCCGACATGCCGTTCCTCTCCTACTCGACCGCCGAGGACGCGATCAACAACGCGGGCCGCTTCCTGCGCGAGGGCGGCGCCCAGGCCGTGAAGATCGAGGGTGGGGTGCGGAGCGCCCGGACGATCGAGGCGCTGGTGCGAGCCGGGATCCCGGTCATGGCGCACATCGGGCTCACACCGCAGGCGATCAACGCGATCGGCCGCGTGCGGGTCCAGGGCAAGAACAAGGAGCAGGCGCGCTCGCTGCTCGCGGACGCCCTCGCGGTCCAGGAGGCCGGCGCTTTCGCGGTCGTGCTGGAGCTGGTCCCCGGGCAGCTCGCCCAGGCCATCACCGAGCGGCTGCACATCCCGACGATCGGCATCGGGGCCGGTGCGGGGTGCTCCGGCCAGATCCAGGTCATCACGGACACCCTGGGCTGGGGCGACTGGACGCCGAAGCACGCGCGCAAGTACGCGGACCTCCACGGGACGATCCTCGCCGCGCTCAAGGCCTACCGGACCGACGTCGAGACCGGCGACTTCCCGGGCGCCGCCGAGACCGTGCTGATGGACCCGACGGTGCTGGACGAGGTGCTGGGCCGGACGGACCAGGACCGCGCTGCCTCGATGTCGGACCTCGCCGGCATCCCGCTCGACCGCGACCTCTAGCACCACCCCACGTGCAGGTCGTCCGCACCCGCGCCGAGCTCCGCGCCGTCCTGGCATCCGCCCCCCGCCCGATCGGGCTCGTGCCCACGATGGGCTGGCTCCACGCGGGCCACGTCTCGCTCGTCGAGCGGGCGCGCGCGCAGAGCGCCACCGTCGTGATGTCGATCTTCGTCAACCCCAGGCAGTTCGGCCAGACGGGCGACTTCGAGCAGTACCCGCGCAACGAGCAGCGGGACCTCGCGAAGGCCGAGGCGGCGGGCGTGGACGTCGTCTTCGCGCCGGATGTCGAGGCTGTCTACCCG
>JANNHX010000244.1:0-4396 GCA_031404615.1 Chloroflexota bacterium | reverse complement strand
GGTCGAAGTTGAGCCCGATCGTCCCTTCCCACTGCTCCAGGATCCGGCGCCACATGCGCGGCGTCGTCGCGATGTTGTTGCCGCCCGGCCACTCGTCGTCGCTGAACAGCATCGGGCAGTTCTCGAGCGTGATCTTCCGCCCGTGGTCCTGCGCGTACCTGACGATGTCCGGCCAGACGCGGAGCGCCTCCTCCCAGTTCTGGTCCTGGTTCTTCGCGCCGTCGCCGCCCATGAACGTGTTCACAAGCTCGATGTCCATCTTCTCGGCGGCGTCGATGACCTTCTTCAGGTGGCCGATGACCGAGGCGCGGTGCTCCGGGTCCGGGTGGAGGGGGTTCGGGTAGAAGCCCAGGCCGGAGATGGCCAGGCCCTTGCCCGCGATCTCGGCGCGGATGTCCCGCGCCTGGCTCGCGGACAGGTTGGCGACGTCGATGTGGCTCGTGCCGGCGTAGCGGCGGGTGGGGCCGGTCGCCTGCGGCCAGCAGGCGATCTCGAGGACCTCGAAGTCGGCGCCGGCGGCCCAGTCGGCCACCTCCATCAGCGGCGTCTCCGGGAACGGGGCGGTCAGGAAGCCCAGCTTCATCGCGGCTGCTCCTCTGCGTGGCGGTGCATCAGTCCCTCTCCACCGTGACCCAGGCGCCGGTCCGGGAGCTCTCGAGCACCGCGTCCCCGATGAGCATCTCCTCGTGGCCCGCGGCGAAGGTGGCGTAGCGCGGGGCGGGCGACGGGCGCCCGGCCACGACGTCGTCGTAGACGGCAGTGAACACGGCGCCGAACGTGTCGGCGAAGCCCTCCACGTGGCCGCCGGGCAGGCGTGCCGCCGCGGCGCCCGCGCCGTTCATGAGCGCCGGGTTCCGGAGCAGGAGCTCGTTGGGCCGGTCGCGGTGACCGATCCACAACTGCTCCGGCTGCTCCGAATCCCAAGCGACGGCGGAGGAGGAGCCGTCGATCTGGTAGGCGAGGCTGTTCTTGCGTCCCGGGCTGAGCTGGCTGATGTTGACCGAGCCCCGGGCACCGCCCTCGAAGCGCAGCAGGATCGAGGCCGTGTCCTCGGTGTGGATCTCGACCCCGACCGTGTCCGTGGCCCGCTCCGTGCTGAACGTGAGCACCTCGCCCTGGGGCTTCTGGCGAACAGGGATGAAGGTCGTGAGGTCGGCCATGACCGCCTCGATGTGCAGCCCGGTGAGGAAGCTCAGCAGATCGAGCCAGTGCGAGCCGATGTCGCCCACCGCGCGCAGCGCGCCGCCCTGCTCCGTCTCGAGGCGCCAGTTCCAGTCGGTGTCGTAGAGGAGCCAGTCCTGGAAGTAGCGGCCGGTGACCAGGCGCACGTCGCCGATCCCGCCGTCCGCGACGAGCGAGCTCACGTGCTGGTTGAGCGGGTACCAGCGGATGTTGAAGTTGACGGCGTTGACGAGGCCGCTTGCCGCCGCGAGCGCGACGAGCTCGGCGGATTCGGCTGATGTCATCGCGAGCGGCTTCTCGCACACGATGTGCCTGCCCGCCGCGAGGATCGCCTTCGCCTGGGGGTGGTGGAGCTCGTTGGGGCTCGTGACGTGGACGACGCCGATGGCGGGGTCCGCGAGCAGCTCGCCGAGATCCGCGTATGCGCGCGGGATCCCGAGCTCCGCGGCACGGCGGGCGCCCAGCTCGGGGCTCGCGTCGAGGAGGCCCGCCACCCGCACGCCGATCCGCCGGAGCGCCTCGACGTGCACGATGCCGATGAAGCCGCTGCCGATGACGGCGGTGGCGATGTCGCTGCGGCGCGGCATGGTCGGCGAGAAACCTCCTGCGACTCCGGAACCCGGCGGCAACCAGTCTATACAACTAGAGGGATCGTCGATCGACGACGGGGCGTCCCGGCTTGCCGTCACCCGCTCACCCCGATCCCGTGGACCATCCTCGTTTCTCCCGTCATCATGCTACTTCGGCCAGTCAAACGCAAAAGTGCGATTTCGCGGGTCCTCCGGGCGTGTACGATCCGCCTCGTGGACCCGTCGTCGACACCCGGCCGCAACACGGAGATCGCCCGCCTCCCGGAGGAGACGCTGGACGCGCTCGTCGCC
The DNA here is from genome assembly GCA_031404615.1 of Chloroflexota bacterium. GTDB lineage: Bacteria > Chloroflexota > Limnocylindria > Limnocylindrales > CSP1-4 > CAIXZV01. The sequence goes on along the minus strand of JANNHX010000244.1, from coordinate 2,333 downwards.
GTCCTGGACGAGGTCCGCCTGGGCCGGGCGCGATCCCGCGCGGACCTCGTCACGAGCACCGGGCTGTCACGCGGGATCGTGGCCCAGCGCGTCGGTGAGCTCCTCGACCGCGGGCTCATCACGGAGGGCGAGACGGGACCCAGCACGGGCGGCCGGCCGCCGCGCCAGCTCGCCTTCCGCGGCGACGCCGGGCACCTGCTCGTCGCGGACCTCGGCGCGACCTCCATCGACGTCGCGGTCACGACGCTCGACGGGCGGATCCTGGCCCAGGTCGACGAGCCTGCGGCCATCGCGTCCGGGCCGGAGGTGATCCTGCGCCGCGTCGACGAGCTGTTCGACGAGCTGCGAGCCCCGCGCAGGCGCCTGCCGGGGCGGCTCTGGGGGATCGGCATCGGCGTCCCGGGGCCCGTGGAGTTCCGTGCGGCACGGCCCATCGCGCCCTCGATCATGCCCGGCTGGGACGCCTATCCCGTCCGCGAGCGGTTCGCGGCGCGCTACGGGGCGCCCGTCTGGGTGGACAACGACGTCAACGTGCTCGCCCTCGGTGAGTGGCGGTCCGGCGTGGCCGCAGGTCACGACAACGTGATCGTCGTCAAGATCGGGACCGGCATCGGAGCCGGGATCATCAGCGACGGGCGGCTGCACCGCGGCGCGCAGGGCTCGGCGGGCGATGTCGGGCACATCCACGTCTCGGACGACGCCTCCGTGGTGTGCCGCTGCGGCAACACGGGATGCCTCGAGGCGATGGCGGGCGGCGAGGCGATCGGGCGGGATGGGGCGGCGGCCGCGCGGTCCGGGGCGAGCCCGCGACTGGCGGCGGTGCTCGACGCGCGGGGGGCGGTGACCGCGGAGGACGTGGCGCGGGCGGCGTCGTTCGGTGACCCGGTGGCCACCGAGCTGCTCCAGGTGGCGGGCCGGCGGGTCGGGCTGATGCTCGCGAGCGTCGTGAACTTCTTCAACCCGTCGCTGGTCGTCATCGGGGGCGGCGTGGCGCAGAGCGGCGACGTGCTGCTGGCCGCGATCCGCGAGGTGGTCTATGGGCGCGCGCTGCCACTCGCGACCCGGGACCTGCTGGTGCAGCGGTCGTCGCTGGGGTCGCTGGCCGGGGTCATCGGCGCGAGCGCGATGGTCGTGGACCAGCTCTTCGCCCGCGAGTCGCTGGCGCGCTGGATGGAGGCCGGTCAGCCGGTCGGGATGCCGGAGGTCGTGTCGGCCCGGACGGGGTAGGTGCCCGGCGCGGCCGGGGTAGGTGGGCGGCGCGCCCTGACGGTGGCGCTAGCCCCGACGGAGCAGCGCCGCGGCGGGCTCGTCGGCGAAGACCGTCAGGCGTGGGTGCCGCCGCAGGTAGGACGCCGGACAGTCCGGGCCCTCCGGCTCGTCGATGGCGCGCTTCAGGATCGCGGCCTTCCGCGAGCCCGTGACCAGGAGCCAGCACTCCCCCGCCTCGAGCAGTCGCGCCAACCCCACCGTGATTCCGGCCGTGGGCGTCGAGCCCGCGCCATATCTGGCCGTCGCAGCTTCCCGCGACGAGACCGCCAGCCGCACGAGGCGCGTGCCGTCGTCCGGCCGCGAGCCGGGCTCGTTGAATCCGACGTGGCCGTTCATCCCCAGCCCCAGGACCGCGAGGTCCAGCCCCCGGGCCACGACCGCGTCGTGCGCAGCCGCGACGGCCTCGAAGTCCGGCCCTGAATCGACCTCGATCGGCACGAACGCCGGCGGCTCAGCGAGCTGGTCGATGAGCTCGTCGCGGATTCGCGCGTCGCAGCGCGCGGGGTCGCCGGGCGGCAGCCCAACCCACTCGTCGAGCAGGATCACCGTGGCGGACCGGAGCGAGACCTCGCCCCGCCATTCGCCCGCCACGAGCTCCGCGTAGACCGGCGCGGGGGTGTCCCCCGTCGGCAGGCAGACGCGGAGCGCCGGGCGCTCCACCAGGCGGACCGCCAGCCACGAGGCGACGGTCGCGGCCCACTCGCCCTCCGGCAGGACCTCGAGGCGGAAACCTCGGCCGGCCACGGGATTGCCGGTCCCGGGATTGCCCGGCCCGGGACTGCCCGGCCCGGAGCTCACGCCCCGGCGATGACGCGGTCGACGTAGTCGCCGGTGTTCGCGTCCTTGAGGATCATCTTCACGCGGCCGTCCGGCAGGACCTCGCGCTTGATGACGGTGTGGCCCTCGAACAGCTCGCCCTTGGCGGTGATCCGCGCTGTCGTGCCGCCACGCCACTCGAACAGCTCGACCGGCTCCCAGGCCCCGCTCTTCGCGGACCGGTAGCAGGCGTCCATGACCGCGTTCACGACATACCCGTCGTAGAAGGTCTCCTGGGGCGTCCCGCC
>JANNHX010000243.1:0-9635 GCA_031404615.1 Chloroflexota bacterium | reverse complement strand
ACGAGGGCGATCGGGCCACCGTCCGCGACCGCGGCATTGAGCGCATTGACGCTCTTGTCCCGACCCACCTGGAGCGGGACGATCATCTCGGGGAAGATGACCGTCTCGCGGAGCGCCACGAGTGGGAGTTCACGCGGTCCGATGATGGGTTCGGCTTCATGTTCGAGCGTCTCGGGCTGCGCGTCGACCGGGGTGGACGGTCGCTTGGCCATCAGGATCTCCTACGTGTGCGGGTTTGTCGTCGGATCCTCGGCGGCGGCAGTGGTTGCCTCCGCTTCGGCCGTCCCTTCGGCGTAGAGCGCCTCGAGGATTCGTGTTCCCAGCCGTTCCTCGAGCTCGAACAGGAGCCGGATTCCGGCGAGGTTGACCCCGCGCTCGCGGGTCAGGTGGCGGATCCAGGTGATCCGACGGATGTCCTCATCGCTGTACAGGCGGATGTTCGTGGGCGTCCGGGCCGGACAGACGAGGCCCTCGTCCTCGTAGATCCGGAGCGTCCTGGGGTGGGCGGAGACCAGCGTCGCCGCGACGCTGATGACGTAGACGGGTCTCGTGGGGTCCTGGCCGGGCCGGCGCGCCGTTGCCATGGGGCTAGGCCCCGGCCGTCGCAGGCTGCTCGCCGACCCCGACGGGCCTCGCGAGCTCGCCGAAGGACGACGGGTGACGGGTGAGCGTCATCGCATCGGTCCTCCTGCTGGATTGCCGGCGGCCCGTCCGCCGGCCGTTGGGTATCGGTTGGTTGCCGACGCGGCGGGTTGGCCGCCCGTCGGACATCGGTCAGGCTAGAACCCTGACAATGGTGTTGTCAAGAGAGATGCTGGTTGAGAGGTCTAAACCTTGCTGGTGATCCGCCCTCGAGATCGGGGTCTGATCGTGTATTCGTGCGAGGCGGTCCGGCGGATCGGGCGCCGGGTCGAGCCGCCCTCGTGCGCTGGCTGCGATACGCACGTGGTGCATGAGATCGGCGCGCTCACGCAGGGCTCAGGGACCGAATCGGCCGACTCGGGACCTCAACCGCCAGCGACGGCGCCGATCTGAAGCACCAGCTGAATGCCGCGTGCCGCGGGACGGAGCCGGGTGCCGCGGGACGGAGCCCCGGGCAAGGACCCCCGGGCACGGGTCTACGCCTCGACGTGCTCCCCGATCAGCTGCCCTCGCAGCTCCTCCTCGCAGTCCGGGCGCCCGATGGCGATCACCTTGTCGCCTTCCTGCAGGACGGTGTCGCCCTTCAGCGGTGTCGGCTGCCCGTTGCGGATGACGCCGAACACCGAACAGCCCGCCGGCACCGGGATGTCCAGGGCGATCTTCCCGATCGCCGGGGACCCTGCCTGGAGGTGCGCCTCGATGATCTCGAGCTCGCCAACGCCCAGCGCCGCGAGGTGCAGCAGCTCGTGGACCGGGATGTCCTGCTCGATGGAACCCAGGATCATCCGGGTCGGGCTGATGATCTCGTCCACGCCGAGGTGGCGGAACAAGCGCTCGTTCTTGGGGTTGTTGACCCGGGCGATCGTTCGCGGCACGGCGAAGTGGTGCTTGGCCATCTGGCAGATGACGAGGTTGTCCTCGTCGTCGCCCGTCACGGCCGCCACGATGTCCGCGCGGTTCGCCCCGGCCTCGTGGAGGTACTTGCCCTCGCAGCCGTCCTGCGCGATGACGACGGACCCGATCTCTTCCTTGATCTGGTCGGCACGCCGCCGGTCCTTCTCCATCAGGGCCACCTCGTGGCCCGACGCGATCAGCTCCTTGGTCAGGTAGTACCCGACCTTGCCGCCACCAACCACCAGCACGAACATCGCCTATGCCTCCCGGGTGGTCTGGCTGACGTCGCCAGGGGCGACCGCCGCGTGCGGCTGCCCGTCCACGTGCGTGTGCGGGACCTCGGGCGAGTAGATGCCCGGATGATCCGGGATCGCCTGGCCCAGGAAGCCCAGCACCGCCGTCGCCATCAGGTTCGTGCGGCACAGGGTCGTGATGCCCAGGTGGGCGTACGCCTCGGCGCGGACAGGGTCGTTGATCTTGGCGACGCACTGGCGGGCGCCCAGCGCCTCGATCCCGAGCTGTGCCGCCATGACGTTGCGGTTGTCGCCCTCGGTGAGCGCCAGGAACAGGTCCGCGCCCTCCGCGCCCTCGCGGCGGAGCGTGTCCTCGTCCGTGCCGTCGCCGCGGATCGCGGTGCCGCCGAACGTCGACGGCAGCCGGTCGAAGGCGGCCGCCGCGGTGTCGAGGATGAGGACCTGCCAGCCGGCGCGGTCCAGCTCGTGGGCCAGGCCGGCGCCGACGCGCCCGCAGCCGACGATCACGGCTTTCATAGCTGCTCCTCGGGCATCGCTTCGCGGATGACCCAGACCGCGCAGGGCGCGTTCTTCAGGACGTACGGGATGGTCCGGCCCACGGTGAACTCGCCACCGAAGCGCCGCCGGAATGGCAGCCCGCAGATGATCAGGTCGGCCTCGCGCTCGGTGGCCTCGTCCACGATGGCCGCCCCGACGTCCCGTGCCTGGAGCAGCACGGTCTCCATCTTGTACTTCGCGGCCTCGGCCGTGGCCTCGGCGATGTCCAGCACGCGCTGCGCGCCCTCGTCATGCCCGGCGACGTCCGCGTCCAGCGGGAGCGTCCAGTCGATCTCGACCACGTGGACACCAACGATCTCGGCACGGCCGGGTCTGGCGTTGTCCGCGGCGAGGGAAACGATCTGCCGGTCCGTCCGGCCTCCCGACAGCGCGATGACCGCGCGCCGGAATTGGGTTGCCGACGAGTCGGCCACGTTCGCCAAGAGCCTCCGAGTCCTGCGACGACGGCTTGGCCACCGGGACGCTCCCGGCCGCGTCGTCGCGCCGGGTCACGATACCACCGGGTCCGCCGGGCCTGGTCCGCCGCAAGCGGCCGACTCACGCGGGTCCGTCGGCCGGTCGGCACGGGCGGCACGGCCCACGTCGCGCGGGCCGGTCGGCACGGGGTCCTACTCCGGATCCACCGATCTCCGCCTGCATCTCGCGCGCCCATGCGGCCAATGCCTGCGTTGGCTCCTGTGCGCGTCGCTCACGCACCCTGCAGGTACGCTCGCTTCCGTGCTCGTCGCCGCCTTGGCCTGCGCGCGCCTGGAGCGGCGATCTGCGGCGCTCCACCGGTGGATCCGGGCTCCGCCTGATGCGTGGTCAGGCCGCCGTATCGGCGTCCGCGTCCACGTCGTGGTTGGGGTGCTCGCTCTTGCGGTATGGGACGTCGGCGATGACCGTGTGGTCCCGGCCGACGAGCGCGGACTTGAGGCGCTTCGCTGCCTGGTTGTAGAGCAGGCGGTCCCACCAGTGGCGCGCCACGTACTCGGGCAGCACCACGATCGTCGTCGGGGCCTCCTTGTCGGGCGGCCATGCTCGCTCCAGCACGTCGAGGTACGTGATCATCGGCCCGACGAGCGCGCGGTACGGCGACTCCACGACGACCAGCGGCACGCCCGGGAACTGGCGCACCCAGCGCTCGCGCAGACGCTCGGCCTCCTCGAGCTCAGTCGTCACGAAGACGGCCTGGAGCATCGACGGGTCCGAGGCGAGCGACTTGCCGAACATGACCGCCTGGACGACGGATCGGTTGATCCCGTTGACCGGGACCACGACCCGCTGCTCGCGGTGCGACCGCTCGAAGACGAGGTCGTCGCGGACCTCGAGCTCGTTCGCCTGGGCCGTGTACTGGTGGCGGATGAACAGCATCCCCGCGACGAGCGTCGGCATGAGCACGACGACGAACCACGCGCCCTGGGTGAACTTCACCGACGTTACGACGATCGCGATGATGAACGTGAGGACCGCGCCGGTCGCGTTGATCGCAAGCCGGTAGCGCCAGCCCTGGTCCTTCGTCCGCAGCCAGTGCCTGACCATGCCGGACTGGGCGATCGTGAAGTCGATGAACACGCCGACGGCGTACAGCGGGATGAGCGCGTGGGTGGACGCGCCCGCCCCGATCACGACGGCGCCGGCCACGAGGCCCAGCAGCAGGATGCCGGTCGAGAACGCGAGGCGGTCGCCGCGGAAGGCGAACTGGCGGGGGAAGTACCCGTCCTCGCCGAGGACTGCGGCGAGGCGGGGAAAGGCGTTGTAGCTCGTGTTCGCGGCCAGGAACAGCAGGAGGGCCGTGAAGGCCTGGAACAGGTAGAAGCCGACCGTGTCGCCGTAGACATGCCTCGCGATCTGGGCGATGACCGTCTGCTTGGGCACCTCGATCGGCAGGATGTGGAAGTTGGAGGCGAGGTAGGTGATGCCGATGAACAGGGTGCCGAGGATGATCGCCATCGCCATCAGGGTGCGACCGGCGTTCCGGGACTCGGGGGGCTGGAAGGCAGGCACGCCCGTCGCGATGGCCTCGGTGCCGGTGAGGGCGACCGCACCGGACGCGAACGCGCGCAACAGGATCAGGATCCCGACGCTCTGGGCCGTGTCGGTCATTGCCGCGATGACCTCGGGCGAGGGTGTGGGTCCCTGGTCGCCCTGGGCGACGATCCGGTAGACGCCCATGCCGATCATGAGGAACGCGGACCCGAGGAACAGGTAGGTGGGGATCGCGAAGATGCTCCCGGCCTCGCGCAGGCCGCGCAGGTTGCCGAGCGTGATGAGCCCGATCGCCACGATGGCGATTGGAACCGTCCAGGCGTGGAGCGCCGGCACTGCCGACGCGATCTGCTCGACGGCAGACGACGTGGAAACGGCCACGGTCAGCGTGTAGTCGATGAGCAGCGCCGAGGCGGCGACCAGCGACGCCATCTTGCCCAGCGTCGCCTTGGACACGGAGTAGGATCCGCCGCCGTTCGGGTAGGCGATGCAAACCTGACGGTAGCTGAAGGCGACGATCCCGAGCAGGACCGCGATCGCGACGCTGACCTCGATCGAGAGGCCGAACGCCGCGCCGCCGACGCCCGCGAGCAGGAACGCGAGGATGATCTCCTCGGTCGCATAGGCGGAGGACGAGATGGCGTCCGAGCTGAAGATCGCGAGCGCCTTCTTCTTGGACAGGCGCTCCCCGATCTCCTCCTCGTTGGCCAGCGGCCGCCCCAGCAGGGCGTGCTTGAGCCGCATGTTGAAGCGGCCCATCGTCGTCGTCGGCGCGTTGGCGGCGGCCTTCGCCGTCAGCTGGTTCGGCCCGGTGTAGCGGAAGTACGGGGTGTGGTGGCGCTCGACCCGGATGCGTTTGTCGCCCGGCTTGCGTCCCGTGATGGGCTTGCGGCCTCCGATCATCGGCCTAGAGCCCGTACGCGAGGCGCGCGACGAGGCGCTCGGGCAGATGCAGCCTGGACATGGCGCCCTGGACCTCCGAGATGTCGTAGGCGGTGCGCCGCCAGGTTGCGGTACCGGCACCCGTGTCGAGCAGCATCCAGCCCGCCGTCGGGATCCCGTCCCGTGGCTGGCCGACGCTGCCGGGGTTGAGGAGGACGCGCCGGCCATCGAAGGTCAGCGTTGAGCCCGACCCCGGGCTCATGGTCTCCAGCCGGCCATCCTCCTCGATGTAGGCGATCGGCAGGTGCGTATGGCCGTGCAGGCCGGAGTGGGCCTCCATGGCGGCCATGCCCGCGCGGGCGACCGGCGTGGAGGTCACGTATTCCCAGATGGGGTCGCGCGGGCTGCCGTGAACCAGCAGGAACCCCTCGCGTTCGAGGGTCTCGGGCTGAGCGGCCAGCCAGGCCTTGGTGTCGTCGGCGATCGTCGCCCGGGCCCACTCCGCCGCGCGGCGGGCGTCCACGTTGAACGACTCGATCTCGCGGCCGCCGAGGGCCGCCGCGTCGTGGTTGCCCCGCACGCCGATCGCACCCAGCTCCCTGAGTCGCGCCACGACCTCGTCGGGGTGCGGGCCGTAGCCCACGACATCGCCCAGATGCCAGACCTCGTCCACGGACGGGACGGCGGCGAGGACGGCATCGAGCGCGACCACGTTCGCGTGGATGTCGGAGAGGATGGCGACGCGCATCGGAGGAGGGTAACGCAGCGGGCCAGCGGTTTCGGGGTCGTCAGGGAGCCGGTTGGGGCCCGAGGGGCCGGCGCCGGCGCTCGGCGGGGTCCCTGGGGAAGCGGGCGTCGATGCGCCCGGCGCGCGGGACGATGACCAGCCGGTGGGACTCGAGGCCGGGGATGCCGGGATCGACGAGCTCCACGGGCCCCGCCCGCAGGGCCTCGAGCGCGCCGGCCGCCTCGGCGAGCTCCGCCTCGAGAGGCGTGCGCTTCCAGGCGACGAGGACGCCGTCGGGCGCCACGAGCGGCAGCGCGAGCTCGACGAGCTCTGCCAGCGAGGTCACGGCCCGCGCGGTGACGGCCGGCCATGCCCCGCGGTCGCGCGGGTCGCGTGCGAGAACCTCCGCCCGGGCGTTCTCGGCCGCGATCCGCCGCCCCAGTCCCGTCGCATCCACCACGGTGGCGAGGAAGCGGATCTTCTTGCCGACCGAGTCCACGAGCAGGGTCCGGTCCGACCCGAGGGCCACCGCGAGCGGGAGCCCCGGGTATCCGCCCCCGGACCCGATGTCGAGCAGGCGCGTGATCCCGCGTGTGGCGAGGTGGGGCACGGCGGCCAGCGAATCCAGGACGTGGAGCCGGGCGATGTCGGCGGGCTCGCGGATCGCGGTGAGGTTGATGGCCTCGGTCCAGGCGAGCAGGAAGCGCACGTGGGCGTCGATCGCCTCGCGCATCTCGGGGCCAAGCGCGAGGCCGAGCGCCTCGAGGCCGGGGTCGAGCGCCTCGGCGTAGGACGGGGGAAGCGGCGCGAGGTCCTGAACGCGCGTCGGGAGCGGATCTCTCGGGCGGTCCAGGGCACCCTCCATGTGGTCGTGCACTAGGCCGTCCGGGAGCCGCTCCCGGCGTCGATCGTTCGCAGCGGCCGGCGTCTGACGGTCTCGCGCCACCCGGTCGGTTCCGGCCCGGGTCTCCCCGGCACCCCTCGCGGATGGCGCTCCCCGAGCGCGCGTGCAGCGTGCGGACTGCGGACGTTAGGAGAGGGCGCGTGGAGCGTCAAGACGGGTTATCCACGATTTGACGGCGGACCTGGCGTTCGCTGTGGATAACCCGGTCAGCTCGCGGGCTTCGTGCCGCGGACCGGCCGGCCCAGCGTGCGGCGGACGACGTCCACCACCTCGTCCACGTAGCGGTCCGCGTCGCCACGCTCGGCGGCCGTCCGCACGCAGCCCTGGACGTGGTCCTCGAGGATCATGATCGAGACGGCGTCCACGGCCGCGCGCAGCGCCGCGGTCTGCTGGAGGATGTCCACGCAGTACTCGTCGCGCTCGATCATCCGGGCGATCCCGCGCACCTGGCCCTCGATGCGGCTGAGGCGCCGCACGAGCTGGCCCTTGTCCTTGCTGTAGCTGTGACGGAACGTGGGGTGATCGTCATGGGCGGCGTGAGTCGCGCCGGCACGGGGGGTGGTCTCGGCCATGGGCCGCATGATACCCCACCCCAGTATCGGCTCCGGGCAGAGGCGTCCCGGCCCCGGCTCGCGCCGCCTTCGGTAGACTGGACCCGATGGACCCTCGCGGACTCCGGGCGCGCCTCACCGGGGCTGGCTGCACGTCGTGCGGCGCGGCCATCGCCGTCGACCGGATCGCCGTCCTCGCGGATCGCAGCGATCTCGCCGCGGAGTCCCGCGCGTGACGATCGCCGTCGTGCTCCCGCCCGCGGCCCGGCCCGCGTTCGCGCACGCGAGCGAGGCGGAGCTGGCCCGGATCCTGGACTTCTACCAGGTCCGTTGGACGTACGAGCCGGACACGTTCCCGATCGGGTGGTCGATGACGGGCGAAGTCGTCGAGAGCTTCTCGCCTGACTTCTACCTGCCGGACCTGGACCTCTACGTCGAGCTCACGACCCTCAAGCAGAAGCTGGTCCGCAAGAAGAACCGCAAGCTGCGCCGGCTCCGCGAGCTCTACCCGGACGTGCGCATCAAACTCTTCTACGCGCGCGACTTCCGGATGCTGCTGCTGAAGTTCGGGCGGCTGGCGCTGCTGGACGACCTGTCAGGAACCACCGGCCAGGCGACGCCGCCCCGCCCCGCGGAACGGATCGTGACCGAGGCCGGTGCCGCTGCGGGCCTCGGTGCGCTGTCGGATCACTCGGAGACGGCGCCCGAGGAGACCGGCCGCGACGAGGAGGACCGCAGCGACGAGGAGGACCGCAGCGACGAGGAGGCGGCGGACGCCGATCCGGCCCCGCGCGAGCTCGCCGCCAACGGTGCGGCGCCCCCGCCTTCCCGGTCGGCCGCCCGAAGCCGCCGCCGCCGCGGCCGCCGCCGGCGCCACGACGGAAGCGCCGCGACGGGGGCGCCGGACGCTACGGACGCCCTCGGATCGACCGCCGCCGGGGCCCTCACCGGCCCCGGCTCCGCCCCGGAGCCTGCGTGAGGGCCCATCGCGCCCCGCCCGGCGTGCACGGGATGGCCGGAGGCGCGATCATCGACCCCTACCACAAGCCGCTCTCTGTGGAGGCAGCGCCGAACCCCTCATGACCCGCACCGCCGATCTCCAGGCCGACATCGGAGAGGTCCTCCTCAGCGAAGAGGTGATCGCCGCCCGCGTCGCCGAGCTGGGCCGCCAGATCGCCGCCGACTACGCCGGCCGCAATCTGACGCTCGTCTCCGTGCTCAAGGGCTCGCTGCCGTTCATGGCGGACCTGATGCGTCAGATCCCGCTGCCGCTGCGCATCGACCTCATGGAGGTCAGCTCCTACGGCGGCACCGCCACCGAGTCCTCCGGCCTCGTGCGGATCATGAAGGACCTCTCGGCCAGCATCGCCGACGAGGACGTCCTCCTCGTCGAGGACATCATCGACACCGGCCTCACGCTCAACTACCTCGTGCGCTACCTGCGCGGCAAGAGCCCGGCGTCGCTCAAGATCTGCACGCTGCTCGACAAGCCGGCTCGGCGCCTCGTCGACATCCCGGTGGACTACCAGGGCTTCGAGATCCCGGACCAGTTCGTCGTGGGCTACGGCCTGGACTACGGCGAGCGATACCGCAACCTGCGCTTCGTGGGCGTCCTGCGCCCCGAGGTGTACTCGCCGGCCGAGTGATGCACTCCAGGTCCATGGGTGGTGGTCGGCGGATGGCGCTCATCGGCGCCATCGTGCTGATCGTTGGCTGTCTCCTGCCGTGGTACACGGTGGGTGGAGGCCTGGGCGAGCTGCCTGTCGCGCTCGATGGCCCCTCGATGCTGCCCCAGGCCCTCAAGTACCCGCAGGGGATGATCGCGATGCTCGCAGGCCTCGCGACCCTGGCGCTCGTCGTGCTCCCGTACGCGGCGGGCCCTCGGCAGCTGGCGGTGGACCGAGGGCTGGTGTTCGGCGTCATCGCCGCCGCCGCGATCGCGAGCCTGGTCCTGTGGGTGGTCGCGGTCCTGCCGGCGCCCGCGGGCCTGCTTCCGATGGGCGCGTACGGGTTCTGGATCGCCGTGGTCGGCTCGATCATCATGGCCCGCGCCGCCTTCGAGATCGGCCAGGAGCCGCCGCGCCGCTAAGGGTCCACGGCGCCCGGCACGGACGTCGCGCCCGGCACGCCCACATCCAGGCCCAGGTACCGCACGTACGAGCCTGACGGCAACGAATCTCCGAAAACCGCCGGGCTCACCCCCGGCGGTTTTTTTTCGCCCCGCGCCGGCCGACCCTCCACCCACCGTCTACCCA
>JANNHX010000242.1:0-8599 GCA_031404615.1 Chloroflexota bacterium | reverse complement strand
GGATCAGGGACGTCGCCCCGGTCGCGAAGCTGGGCGCGGAGCCGGTGGGCGACGAGGTGGGGATCCTGGAGCTGATCGCCAGCGGGGAGGTCCGGCTCGTGGTCAACACGCCGACGCCGCGGTCCGGGGCCGTGCGGGATGCCGCGGACATCCGCCACGCGACGATCGCCGAGGGCATCCTCTGCTTCACGTCGATCGAGACGGGGGTCGCGGCCGCCGAGGCGCTGGACCCGGCGATCTTCGACGGGATCGCGGAGGTGCGCTCGATCACCGAGTGGGTGCCGGCACCGGGGGTTGGCTCCCACTCGTAGGGTTCCGCGGCGCGTCGGCGCCCGGGCCGACGGCGGCCGAGGCACGGCGGCCGAGGCTCGGCTCCGTCCCTCATCTACGCCTGGGCAGCGTGGTAGGGGGACCCGATGGCCTCCGTCCGTCTCGCCTACTCCTCCCGGGCGTAGGCGAGGGCCTCCAGGCCGCTTCCCGGCTCTAGCACCACCTCGGGGCGTATCTGAGGGAGGCGAGCCAGAGCCGGGACCGTGCTGCTCGCCAGGCCTCGGCCGCCTGACGCCGAAGCCCGTGTCCGCACTGCGTTGGTCAGGCGGCCCGCACGAGGCCAGGCACCGGCCGTGAGGCGCTCTCCTGCTCGATGACGATCGCCTGGCCCAGGGACCACAGCGTCAGCGTGGTGAGCACGACCATCACGATGGCGAGCGGCACCTCGCGCATCCGCACGTTGCGGCCCGGGCCGGGCAGAGGATCGGGGTCGTGGATCTTGCGGTGACGAAGGTCGCGCCCGGCCTTGCCCCCGTTGCCGTTGCCGTTCGCCGCGGCGTCCATGTCGCGCTGCGCGGTCACGTGGCCCGCCCACGCACCCAGCATGTGGCCGCCGACGACCGCCGCGAGCTGCGCGGTCCACACGAGTCCCGGGGGCAGCCAGCCGGCGACCGGCTCGAAGAACGCGGTCCCGAACAGGTCGGAGCCCTGCTGGAGCGGGTCCGACACGGCAATGACGATCCGCTGCCCGTCGACAAGCAGGTAGGTCAGGTAGTGGGCGACGAGGTAGCCGGTCGCGATCGGCAGCAGCCCGGCCCCGATCGCCCCCGGGCTCACGGTCCGCGCAACGACGAGCGCAGCCGCCACGATGACCGCGAGGAAGACGAACAGCAGCACGCTCCTGGGCAGCAGCGCGGGCGCCCCGAAGACCGACGCGAACGCCACCGTCTGGGAGAGCCCGTCGAAGATGATCGATCCGGTGCCGAGCGCGACGAGCACGATCCGCGGCGTCTCCCACGACCCTGCGAGCAGTCCGGAGGCGAACGGCCGGCGCAGGACCGCCCGCCCGTCAACCGCGTCCGGATCCGCATCGGTGGCCGTCGCGGGCGCCACGCCGATCGCCGCGAGCCGGTTGAGCGTCCGGAACCAGACGGCGAACGTCTCGCCGGCGGCCCGCCACGTGTCGCGGCCGTACTGCGCCATGAGCGCGAGTGTGAGGAGCGTGTACCCGGCGAGGACTTGCGTGAGCTCCGCATTGCCGGGCACGGCCGCGAGCTCCAGCCACACGAAGAACGCGAAGCCGGCGACCGCCGGCCACAGGCGCGCGCCACGCGGCAGCTCCGACGGCGCCCAGCCGGCGACGCCGACCCGCCGCAGCACCCACGCGCCCATGTCGTGGAGCGTCGCAAACGGGTCGAGCCACTCCCATGCGGGGAAGACGAGCGCCGACAGGATCGCGATCCCGACCCAGCCGTAGACCCACAGGAAGAGGCTCGCGACCGCGGCGTTGGACGAGCCGCCGGCGATCCCCTGGGCCATGATCCAGGCCCAGCCGAGGAGCCCGATCGCCCGCAGGCCGTGCCGAACGACCGCGGGCACGGGGGCAACGATGCCCGGCTCCACCGGCCCCGCCCGCATGTCGCGCGCGAGGACGAACACGAAGGAGAGCGCGACCGTCGCCGCGGCACCGACGAGGTAGACGGCGAGCGGGAGCGGGCTCTGGTACGTCGGGGAGAGGCCGTGGGCAAGCGCCACGACGGGCCCGCCCAGCATGACGGCGGCCGCGGCGAGGACCCCGCCGAGGCGTGCGACGGTCCCGGGCACGCGCCCGCTGGCGGCGGTCATCAGGCCTTGCGGCTCCGGCTGAGCAGGATGGCGCCCAGGCCGGCGACGAGGGCGAGCCCGACGACGATCGGGATCAGGATGTCCGTGCCGGACCCGGAGGTCGGTGTCGGGTCGCTGCCGTCGGCGGGGCCGGCCGCGGCGGTCGGTGATGGAGCCTCGCTCGCGGGGACTGCGCTCGCGGGCGCCTGGGTCGGCGCCGAGGAGGAAGCCTCCGTCGGCGTGGGGGCCGGCGCCAGCGTGGGGGACGGCGTCGCGGGCGCGGGCGTTGGCTCGCTGACGCTGAACGAGAGCTTGCCGCGCTCGACGTGGCCGTCGGCGGCCCCCGCGGTCCACTGGATGCTGTAGGCCCCCGGCGCGAGCGTCAGGCCCTCGAGGGTCATGACCTTGCCGCCCTGCCTGGTCGGCTTGCCCGTGCCGACCGTGCCGGAGGGTCCGTTGAGCTTGAACGAGCTCTTCGCCTGGTCGAGCCCCTCGGTGAAGGTGAGCGTGACCGCCGAGGGCGGGGCGGCGAGGACGGCCTTGTCCTCGGGATCCGAGGACTTGAGCTCGGCGTGGGCGAGCGCGGGCGCCGCGAAGGCAAGGACCAACAGCAGGGCCGCAACGACAGAGGTGACGGATCGGCGCAAGGTGCTCACGGGGCGGCAGTCTACCGGCGCATCCCGAGCATTGCAGGAGAGCGGCCTGTCGGCGACGCGCCGACGCCCATCCGACGCGCCGTCCCGGGCGAAGAAGGGGCGATCAGCGTTGCCGCCCGGGACCCGACCGCTAGACCGGGAGGATGACCGCGGGAGTCGTGGCGATCAGGCCCCGTGCCCCGCGACCGTGGTCCCGAGCGAGATGAGGCGGCGGCCGACCGACCCCGCGCGTGCGGGTGAGCAGCCCGTCGTGATTGGCGGGCTCCCGGCGGATGCCCCTGGTCTCGCACGCAGTGGCGCGCAGGTCGTGGATTCGCTCGGGGACGAGGTGGTCGACACCGGCGAGATGCAGTGGCTCGTGCATCGATCGGTCTCCTGTGCGGCGGTGGACGGAGTGGTTCGTGGTCTGCTGCGATCTCACTGGTGTTAGTCCTTCATCTAACTCGAGGCCGCGCGGGACGCGGGCAGGGCGATTTCGTGGGGTTGGCTAGACGAGGTAGCGCTTGAGCTCGGACGACGCGTCGTCCAGGCGCTCGCGCCGGAGGCTGTAGTAGGACAGCCCGCCCTCCTCGGTCAGCGTGACCAGACCGGCGGCCCGGAGCTGCGCGAGGTGGTGCTTGATCGTCGGCTTGGAGAGCTCCAGGCGCTCGGCGATCTCGGTGAGGTACCAGTCGCGGTCCCGCAGGAGCCGCAGGATCCGGAGGCGGGTGGCGTCGCCCAGGGCGCGGTGCAGGCGCAGGACGCCCGGCGGAGGCGCGTACGGGTCGTGCGGCTCCATGGCCGCGTCGGCGACGGGGTAGACGAAGATCCGCCAGTCGGCACCGGTGAACGTGAAGTTGTACGGGCGGACGAGGTAGGACGGGGCGAGGACCAGGCGGCGGACGCCGGGCTCGGACAGCCAGCGGATGCCGTTCGTCGTGCGCTCCACGAGCTCCACGGGGCCAAGGGTCGCGCGCTCGTCCGCCCGGAGGACGACGTCGCGCTCGATGATCGTGCGGAAGCGGGCTTCGCGCTCCTGGTAGCGGGGGAGCCAGGCGGCCATGCGGTCCGCCACCGAGCGGACGAGTGCGTCCGGGTCGTCGAAGAGGCCGGTCAGCCAGCCATGCTTGTGCTCGGGCCAGCACTCGATCAGGCGTTGGGCGGCCTCGCGGTCGCCGTCGATGGCCGCGGCCACGTCGTCGTGGCGTTCCGGGTCCCGCAGGTTGTCGGCAAGGATGATCTTGGCGAAGTCCGCGCCCGGGGTCTCGCGCAGAAGCTCCACGTATCCGGCTGCGTCCGTGACGTCAGGGCGGTCCACGAGGAGGCCGGCGCCGAAGATGCACACCTCGTCGTCCAGCACGGCACCGGGGGCCGCGGGGATCGCGGCACGGCCGGCCACCAGCCACGCCTTGTCGTCCGCCGGCAGCTCGTCCGGCTCGCCGACCTCGACCGCCAGGCTCAGCGCGAAGTCGAACGCCGTGCGGACGTCGAAGGTCATCGGCAGCGCGGTCCCGGAGCCCACGCTGCGCACGGGGGCACGGACGGGGTTCCTGGGGGCGGCGGAGCGGGACGGAGCGGACATGTGGTTCCTGTTCATCGAACTGGTGTTAGATGAGTATCTAACATCCGGCCCGAATGTCAAGACTCCGCCCCGCGTCTGTCGCCGCCCCGCGTCAGGGTGCCGGGACGTTCTCGTATGCCGGCGTCGTGACGATCCGGACGTCTGGAGGCGGCCAGTAGCGGACGACGCCGCGCCCGATCACCGACGAGACGGGGATCGGCCCGAAGACGCGGCTGTCCATCGACGCCTGGCGGTGGTCGCCCATGACGAACAGCTCGCCATCAGGCACGACCCAGCTGGCGAGGTCATCGGCGAACGTGGGCTCGATGCCGCCGGCTTCGTCGCGGAAGAGGTACGGCTCGTCGAGCACGGCCCCGTTCACCGCCACGGCGCCGTCGTCGTGGACCTCCACGGTGTCGCCGCCGACGCCGATGACACGCTTGATGAACGGCTCGTCGCTCTCCGCCCAGGCAGCCGGGGCCTCGAGCACCACGACCTGGCCCCGCAGGTACTGGCTGAAGCGGGGCGTGAGGCGGTCCACCAGCACGTAGTCGCCCTCGAGGAACGTGGTCTCCATCGACTGGCCCTCCACCTTGAAGGGTTGCGCAACGAAGCCCTGGATGAGGAAGAAGATGACGAGCGTCAGGACCAGCGTCTTGGCGATCTCGACCAGGACGTGCCGACCACGCCGTTCGCTGCCGCGACCAGCCTCCGGGTCCGCCTCCGGGTCCGCCGACTCGATATCCGGCGTGGGGTCAGTTGGGGATGTCGTCCCCGGCTCGTTCAGTTCGTGATCCATGGTCCCGCCCACCATACAATTCGCGGCAACCCACCTCCGCCGAGGATCCTTGACCGCATGCCCGTCCCCATCGTCGAGTTCAGCGACGAGCGCCTGCCCAACGGCCTGCGCCTGATCGTCGCCGAGGACCACCTCGCGCCCGTCGTGGCCGTCAACGTCTGGTACAACGTCGGCTCCAAGCACGAGGTCCCGGGCAAGACGGGGTTCGCGCACCTGTTCGAGCACGTGATGTTCCAGGGCTCGGCGAACGTGGGCAAGGCGGAGCACATGGCGCTCGTCCAGGCGGCCGGCGGGACGCTGAACGGCACGACCTGGGTGGACCGCACGAACTACTTCGAGACCGTGCCGAGCCACCAGCTGGAGCTCGCGATGTGGCTCGAGGCCGACCGGATGGGGACGATGCTCGGCGCCTTGTCCCAGGAGAACCTCGACAACCAGCGCGAGGTCGTGAAGAACGAGAAGCGCTGGAGCTACGACAACCGGCCCTACGGCTCCTGGATGGAGAAGATGCTGGGCCTCCTCTACCCGGAGGGCCACCCGTACCACCATCCGACGATCGGGTCGATGGCGGACCTCGACGCGGCCTCCCTCGAGGACGTGAAGGCCTTCTTCGCGACCTGGTACGTGCCCAACAACGCCGTCATCTCGGTCGCGGGCGACTGCGATCGGGCGCAGGTCCGCGCGTGGGCCGAGAAGTACTTCGGGTCGATCCAGCCCAACCCGGCGATCCCGGCACTGCCCGACATGTCCCTCCCCGAGATCCTCGGCGAGGAGCGCCGCGAGACGGTCGAGGACCAGGTGCCGCTCGCACGCGTCTACTTCGCGTTCCGCGCGCCGGCGTTCGGGGACACGCGCCTGGACGCGATCGACCTCGCGGGCCAGATCCTGACCGGCGGCAAGGGCTCTCGTCTCCACAGGCGGCTCGTGCGCGAAGAGCGCCTGGCCCAGGACGTCGCGGTCTTCACGCTCCCGTTCGTGAGCGGCGCCGCCGCCTGCATCGGCTGGGCGACCGTCCGGCCGGGCGTCGACGTCGCGAAGGTCGAGGCGGCCTACCTCGACGAGCTGGAGAAGCTCGCGAGCGAGGCGCCGTCCGAGGACGAGGTGGCGCGCGCGAAGGCGCTGACCGAGGCCGACGAGCTGGGCTCGCTGGCGCGGGTGGAGGAGCGCGCGGACCGGCTGTCGATGTACGCGACGCTGTTCGATGACCCGGCGATGATCAACACCATGCTGCCGCGGTACCTCGCGGTGACCGGCGAGGAGATCCGGGATGCGGCCCGCGCGATCTTCCGGCAGGACAACCGCATCGTGCTGACCTACGTGCCGAAGCCATCCGGCGCGACACCGGACGACACCGATGGCTCGGGCGCGACCCGGGACGAGGAGGCGGCATGAGCGTCGACGGGATGATCAGCCAGCGACCCGTCCCGGGCGAGCCGCGCCCCTTCGACTTCCCGGACACGGTCCGGACGACGCTCGCGAACGGCCTGCGTGTCATCGTGACGCCCATGCCGGGCCGCGAGCTCGTGGCCGCGTCGCTCGCGCTGCGCGCGGGCGCCGCCGACGAGCCTGACGCCGTTGGGGGCGCGACGGTCCTCGCGGCCCGCGGCCTGACCGAGGGCACGGAGGTGCGCGACGCCATCGCCCTCACCGAGGCCGCCGAGCGCCTCGGCGCGAGCATCCACGCCGAGGCCGGCTGGGACGCGACGTCCGCGGGCCTCGATGTCCCGGCGAGCCGCCTGGCGCCCGCGCTGGACCTCCTCGCCGAGGTCGTTCGCCGCCCGAGCTTCCCCGAGGGCGAGATCGAGCGCCTCCGCGACGAGCGCCTCACGGACCTGCTCCAGGCCCGGTCCGACCCGCGCCGCCGCGCGGACGAGGCGTACGTCTCGTCCATCTACGCGCCGTCCAGCCCGTACCACCGGCCGGCCGGTGGCGCCGCAGCGACGGTCGAGACCCTCACCCCGGCCGAGCTTCGCGTGGTCCACACCTCGACCTACGTCCCGTCGCGCGCCGCGCTCGTTGTCGCCGGCGACGTCGACCCGGACGAGGTCGTGCGGATCGCCGAGTCGCTGTTCGGCGCCTGGAGCGGTCCGGACGAGTCCGTTCCGGACCCGATCGACGACACGAGCGCCGTCACCTCGCGGTTCGTGCGCGTCGTCCACCGCTCGGGCGCCGTCCAGAGCGAGATCCGCATCGGCCACCCGGGCCTGCGGCGCCTCAACCCCGACTACCACGCGGTCGCGGTCATGGGCGCGATCCTGGGCGGGCTCTTCAACTCGCGGCTCAACATGAACCTGCGCGAGGAGAAGGGCTACACGTACGGCGCGAGCGCCGGGTTCGACCTCCGTCGGGCCCGCGGGCCGTTCACCGCCCGTGCCGCCGTGAACACCGAGGTCACCGTCCCGGCCCTCCACGAGTTTCTCGCCGAGTTGGACCGGATCCGCGAGGCCCCGGTCACGGACGCCGAGCTCAAGGCCGCGCGCGACTACCTGGTCGGCGTGTTCCCGCTCCGGTTCGAGACCCCGGGTCCCGTCGCCGGGTCCCTCGCCGGGCTCTTCGTCCATCGCCTGCCCGACGACGAGCTGGACCGCTACCGCGGCTCCATCGAGGCCGTCACGGCCGCCGACGTCCTGCGGGTCGCCCGCGAGCACATCCGCCCCGAGGCCGCGGCCGTCGTCCTGGTGGGGGACCATGACGCGTTCGGCGAGGCGCTCCAGGCCGCCGCCATCGGCCCGGTCGAGGTCATCCGTGACGCCGATCCGGTGGCGCCTCCCGCCGACCCGGTGGCGCCTGCCGCCGGTTGAAACTTTCGTACTGGCAACTGTCTCAGGAGCAGTGAAGGCGGCACCAGCGAGGGTTGTCGCCAGCGATCGGAGGCACTGCCCACAATGCGAGCCAGCAACACGATGATCCGGTCCGTCGGGACCGCCCTGGTCACCCTCTTCCTGGTGGCCGGCGCGGCGTTCGCGACCAGCAGCTTCGTCGCCGGCGGCCGGTCGGACGACAGCAACCCCGTCTCCACCGCGGACGATGCCACCGGCACGCCCGAGGCGATCGAGACGCCGGAAGTCACCGGAACCCCGGAGACCGAGGATGAGAGCGAGGCCCCTGAGGCCAGCGAGACCCCTGAGGCCAGCGAGACCCCTGAGGCCAGCGAGACCCCCGAGGCCGAGGACGCGACCGACGACCACGGCGGCGACCGCGACAACGACGATGACGACGACCAGGTCGAGGACGCGACCGACGACCACGACGGCGACGACGACGACAACAGCGGGCCCAGCGACAACAGCGGGCCCGGCAGCGACGACGATGATGACGACAGCAGCCCGAATCCCTCGGCATCGCCGGACGACGATGACGACGACGCCGCGGATGACGACGACAGCGACGACGACAGCGACGACGACGATGATGACGGCGACGACGCTTCCCCGTCCGCTTCCCCCGACGACGACTAGATCGATCCGGCCAGCGGCCAAGTGACCTCGGTCCCGCGATGGGAGCCGGTCC
>JANNHX010000241.1:0-10864 GCA_031404615.1 Chloroflexota bacterium | reverse complement strand
TCGTTGAAAGTGATTGAACCGCCACAAGGGTGGTTTTTTTGTCTCAAATGCACCCAGAGCGATATTTATATTTCAGGAGATTCCACTAGTACTGCATAAACAATCAACCGACGGTCATAAGTGGATCTATCTTTTGTTAGCTCGCCTGCACACGTGATAAGGTTGAGGCGTTTTGCATCGTTACGCTCAAAAAGCATATTACGTGGTACATCAGGAAGGGGATAGATCACCCGCATTTCCACTTTGAAATGGAGGGTCTTTCCATTGTCGAAAACATAAATATCATCGCCAGCCCTTACTTCGCCCAATTTTCGGAACGCAGCAAACACATGTGCGTCTACGACCGCGCTCCCCATCTCTCCCAGAACTGTCCCAAATTTATACCATCCCACATCGTTTCCTTCTCCACTTGGAACATCCATCTCTCCTTTTTCATTGATTCCCACCTCTATAATAGTTGAGTTGAGTCCGATAGAAGGAATAATGAGCCGAGGAGCTAACTGTTTCGGATGCACAATCGGTTTCAGAGCTGGAGCCATAGGCTGCATTGGTGCGTACGGAAGGAGATGAGCTTGCGGTACTCCGAGAGCGAAAATAAATTTATCAGATGTAGATGTCTCGGCAATAATAGGAGTCTCGGCGGCGGATGCCTCACGCACGAGAGGGGCCGCACTGGTAATAAGTGTTTCTGCAATAGGCTCAGTATTTTGAGGAAAACTTGGAGAAAAAAGAAAAATTAAAAATGAAAAAGCAATGAAGTGTGATTTTTTCATGAGGCCTCGTATTCTATACCACCCACCCTTCTTGTCGAGTATAAAATGAATATTTTCATGAAGACGTTCATCAAAATATTTATCGAGCGACATAAATATTTTTACCAAAAGGATTCCATGGCTCCTCATAGAAAACAAACGGCCCATATAGGCCGTTTGTTTTCTATGCAAAGTAGTGAGTAGCGAACGTAAACAAAGAAATTATTCTCTGTCTTGATTGGATTGATTGGACTGTCGGGCCTCACCGCCCTTACGTCCGGCTTCGCGCGCCTCTTCCGAAGTAAACTCATGTGCGGTCCCTTTCTCATGAGCTGCTTTTCCTCCCTCACTTGCAATCTCACGCTTACGCGCATCGTCCATTGAAGCAAACCCTCGATTGCTTGTTCCTCCCCTCGAGTTATTGTCTTCGTTATACATATTGTCTATAGTTAACTAATAAGAACTTAACTCATATTGTAGCGGGACTCCATTAAGAGGGAATGAATCCCGCGCAGCTCTTCATGAGCCCTGCTTCATTCCAAGATTTTCAGAGCTAGCCCCAGTTCCACGAGCTGCTCTGGTGTCAAAACAGTATTTGCTTTCATGAGGTGTAATACCTTTTCTACGGTTAATGAGTGTGTATGTGCCGCGACAATTGAGGCATAATGGAGGTCTTTTAATTTATCCTCCACAATCATCGCACCCAGCTCTTCTTCGGTGAATCGTTTGTCGCTATCGAATGTCCTACCAGCCATGTGCAGGAGAAGCGTCGTGTGGGTTGTAACGTATCTTTTTTTTCCGGAAAGAAAAATAATTATTCCCGATGAGTCGACGTCACCTGATGCGATGGTGGTAAGGTTTACCCTCAATATTGACCGCACTGTATCGTAAAAGCCCGAGCCCGCGAGCTGGCCCCCGGTCTTCGCGAAGATCGAGCGGACCTCGGCCGCGGTGCGGTTGCGGTTGTCCGTGGCGGCCTCCACGAGGACCGCGACGCCACCAGGGCCGTAGCCCTCGTACACGATCTCCTCGAACTGCTCGGCCTCGCCACCACCCGTCGCCTTCTCGATCGAGCGCTTGATGTTGTCGGCGGGCATGTTGATCGAGCGCGCCTTGTCGATCGCCAGGCGCAGACGGTAGTTCGCGTCGGGGTCACCGCCACCGGCGCGTGCGGCGACCGCGATCTCCCGCGCAACCTTGGTGAACATGGCGCTGCGCTTGGAGTCGTTGACGCCCTTCTGGCGTTTGATCGTTGACCACTTGGAATGTCCTGACATCGGGCGCGAGTATACCGGTAACATCGGTCCCAGAAGACCCGCGACCCGGCACCCGACCGTCCCTGCCGGCAACAGAGGGTCGATGCGTCGCCAACTGCGCACCAAGCGCCAACCGTCCCGTCGCGACCGGGCAGCCGGTCTCACGGGGAGAACCTCGAGAGGAACCGCGCGCGATGACGTTGAAGAGCCACGACCTCGCCCACATCCGCAGCGTCGTGCTCGCCGGCCACGCCGGGAGCGGGAAGACGACCCTTGCGGAGCAGGTGCTCTTTCGAGCCGGTGCGATCCCGCGGCTCGGCAGGGTGGACGACGGAACCGCGCACCTCGACTACGAGCCGGAAGAGCAGAAGCAGCACCGCTCGCTGAGCCTCGCGGTCGGGACGTTCGAGCACGGCGAGCACGAGATCACGCTCGTCGACACCCCAGGCTATCCGGACTTCATCGCCGAGATGATCCAGGGCTTCCACGCCGCGGACGCCGCGTTGTTCGTCGTCGACGCGTCGGGCGGCATCGAGTCCGGCCTCGAGGCTGCGGTCAAGACCGGCCGCGCCACCAACACGGCGGCCTGCTTCGTCCTCAACAAGTGCGACCGCGAGAACGCCGACCCGGCGGCGGCGCTCGATGCCCTGCGCGCGGCCTTCGGCACCAAGGTCGCGCCGCTGCACCTCGCCATCGGCGCCGCCGACACGTTCAGCGGCTACGTCGACCTCGTCCATCAGAAGGCCTACCGCTTCGAGGGCGGCAAGGAGGTCGAGATCCCCGTCCCGGCCGAGATGGCGGCCGAGATTGCGGTGCGCCGCGACCAGCTGCTCGAGGCGGCGGCCGAGGCGGATGACGCGGTGTTCGAGAAGTACCTCGGCGAGGAGGACATCACCGACGCCGAGCTGGACGCGTGCCTCCACAAGGGCGTCCGCGACTCGATCCTGGCCCCGGTGCTCGTCGCGTCCGGCGGCAAGGGCATCGGCCTCAACGCGCTGCTCGACGCGATCGTCCGCTACCTCCCCTCCCCCGAGGAGGAGGGCCCCTACGCGGCCAGGGACAAGGCCGGCAAGGAAACCGAGGTCGGCGCGGACAGCGGCCAGCTCCTGGTGCGCGTCTTCAAGACCGCCGCCGACCCGTTCGTCGGGCGCCTCACGTACCTGCGCGTGCTCTCGGGCACGCTCAAGAGCCAGGGCGGCACGTTCAACGCCACCAAGGGCGAGGACGAGCGCATCGGCCAGCTGCTGTTCATGCATGGCAAGGAGCAGGAGGCGACGGCCGAGCTGCGCGCCGGCGAGATCGGCGCGGTCGCCAAGCTCGGCGTCACCGAGACCGGCGACACCCTCTCCACGCGCGATCACGTCCTGGTCCTGGGTGACATCGACTTCCCGGAGCCCACGCTCCAGGTCGCGATCGACCCCGTCTCCAAGGGCGACCTCGACAAGATGGGCCCGGCCCTCACCCGCATGCTCGAGGAGGAGCCGACCGCCCGCGTCGAGCGCTCCGAGACCGGCGAGCAGATCCTGCGTGCCATCGGCGAGGCACACGTCGCGGTCATCTGCGAGCGCCTCAAGCGCAAGTTCGGCGCCGCGATCGCGACCCGCACGCCCAAGGTCCCGTACCGCGAGACCATCCGCGGCACGACGAAGGCCCACGGCCGCTACAAGAAGCAGACCGGCGGGCACGGCATGTTCGGCGACGTCTGGATCGAGCTGGCGCCGAACCCGGCCGCGGGTGTCGAGTTCACCGAGAAGGTCGTCGGCGGCACGGTCCCCAAGGGCTTCTTCCCGGGCATCGAGAAGGGCGTGCGCGAGACCGCGGCCGAGGGCGTCCTCGCCGGCTACCCGCTCATCGACTTTCGGGCAACCCTCTACGACGGCTCGGTCCACCCGGTGGACTCGAACGAGCTGTCGTTCAAGATCGCGGCGTCGATGGCCATCAAGGAGGGGGTCCTCCAGGCCAAGCCCGTGCTCCTCGAGCCGATCATGACGGTCGAGGTCCACATCCCCGAGCAGTACCTGGGCGAGGTCAACCGCGACCTCAACGGCCGCCGCGGCCGGGTGCTCGGCATGGACCTCGCGGACGGGATGCAGGTCATCAGCGCGCACGTGCCGCAGGCGGAGCTGTTCTCGTACGCGACGGAGCTGCGCTCGCTCACCGGCGGGCGCGGGACGTTCCGCTCGGTCCTCGACCACTACGAGGACGTGCCGGCCCACCTGGCGGACAAGATCATCGAGACGCACAAGAAGGAACTGCACCCCGAGGGGCACTGACCCCGTGTCTGCCTCGGACTGGAAGGGCGTCGCCTCGGCGGCGCCCTTCGTGATTCCGGGCGACGCGGGCTCGCGCTGTCGTCAGTCGACGTCGAAGCCGCGGAGCTCGGCGACCAGCGCTGCAAGGTCGATCCTGCCCTCGTAGAGCGCGCGTCCGACGATCGCGCCGGAGCAGCCGGCGGCCTCGACCGCAATGACGTCATCGATGGAGGAGACACCGCCCGACGCGATGATCCGTCCCCGCCCCAGCGCCACCAGCGAGCGGAGCAGATCGAGGTTCGGGCCCTCCAGGAGCCCGTCACGCTCGATGGCGGTGACCTCGAAGGTGGTGATCCCCGCATCCGCGAGGGTCGTCACCGCGTCCGCGACGGGCAGGCCGGGCGCTCCTTCGCGCCACCCTTCGCCGAGGGCCATGCCGTTGCGGACATCGATCGAGGCGACGATGCGCTCAGGGCCGTGGCGGGCGACCAGCGTCATGGCGAAGGCGGGGTCGCGCAGGACGGCCGTGCCGACGACCGCCCGGGCGGCACCCGTCCCGAGGGCGCCGGCGACGGCCTCGGCGGTGCGCAGGCCGCCCCCGATCTCCACGTGCATCCGGCCGTAGACCTCGGCCACGATGTCCGCGGCCTTCTCAAGCTGCCGCGGCTCCCCTGCCCTTGCGCCGTCGAGGTCGACGACGTGGAGCCACGCAGCCCCGGCCTCCGCGAAGGCGCGCGCGACAGCCGTCGGGTCGTCGGCGTAGGCGGTCTCCTGCGCGAAGTCGCCCTGGCGGAGGCGCACGACGCGCCCTCCGATGAGGTCGATGGCCGGCAGCAGCTCGAACGTGGACAACCCGGCTCCTTGTGTGCTATCGCTTTACTACGCTAATACGGTAGCATGTTGCCAAGCAGGCACCGCGCGGTCGCGGCGGCCCAACACAGGAGGGCGAGCAGACCCGTGGCCCACGACTGGCGGACACCGGAGACCGAGGCGCTGATCGAGGCGCTCCTGCGTCTTGATACCCGCGATTCGGCGGAACGGTTCCTGCGCGACCTGTGCACGCTCGGCGAGCTCCACGACCTGGCCCAGCGCTGGGCGGTCGTCCGGATGCTGGACGCCGGCCTGCACTACGCGGACATCAGCAAGCGCACCGGCGCGAGCACCGCGACCATCACCCGCATCGCGTCCTGGCTCAACCATGGCGAGGGCGGCTACCGCGACATGCTCGAGCGCTTCAGCGGCGCCGACGGCTCCGTGCCCTACCCACTCGGGGATGAGCGATGAGGGACCGCCTCCGGCTCGCGATCCCCAACAAGGGCCGCCTGCTCGAGAACACCCTCTCGCTGCTCCATGACGCGGGCCTCGTCTTCGAGGAGCACGACCGGAGCCTCGTCGCGCGCGTCGACAACCACCCGCTCGACATCCTGTTCGTCCGGACCGGTGACGTGATCGAGTTCGTGAACGACGGCGTGGCCGAGGCCGGCATCACCGGTGGCGACATCCTCGCGGAGAGCGGCATCGAGCTGCCCGTGCTGCGCCACCTCGGCTACGGGCGCTGCCGCCTCGCCGCTGCCGCCCCCGCCGATTCCCCCTACGAGGCCATCGCGGACCTCGCGGGCACGCGCATCGCGACGTCGCACCCGAACGTCACCCGCCGCTTCTTCGCCGACCAGGGCATCGCCGTGGAGGTGATCTCGCTCTCGGGGGCCGTGGAGGTGGCGCCGCGGCTCGGTCTCGCGGACGCCATCGTGGACCTCGTCTCAACGGGCTCCACGCTCGCCATGAATGGCCTCAAGCCCATCGGCGACATCCTTGCCTCCGAGGCCGTCCTCCTCACGAACCCCCAGGCCCTCCGCCTGCACGCCGACGAGCTCGACGGCATCGTCACGATGCTCGGCTCGGTCATCGCGGCCCGCGGTCGCAAGTACCTGATGATGAACGCTCCCGCGGCGAAGCTGGACGAGCTCGAGGACCTCCTCCCGGGCCTCGAGTCGCCGTCCGTGATCCCGCTCGCACATGCCGGCATGATCGCCATCCACTCGGTCGTCGGCGCCGACGAGGTCTGGGGCCTCCTGCCGAAGCTCAAGGCTGCCGGCGCGTCCGGCATCCTCGTCCTGCCGATCGAGAAGATCCTGCCGTGACCGACGCCACCTCCCTCGCCGCCTCCGCGGACCTGCGGATCACGCGCCTGGACCTGCGCGCCCCCGACGCCGCGACCCTCGCTGCCCGCGACGCCCTGTTCCGCCGCGGCGCCGTCCCGGACCCCGCCGTACGCGAGGCGACCCGCCGGATCCTCGCCGACGTCCGCGAGCGCGGCGCCGAGGCCGTCCGCGAGGCGGCAGCACGGTTCGGCGGTGGCCGCCCGGACGGCCGGCTGTTGATCACCCGCGAGGAGCTGGCCGCCGCGGCCGAGGCCCTCGCACCCGATGCGCGCGCGGCCCTCGAGACCGCCATCGCCAACGTCCGCCGCTTCGCCGAGGCGCAGCTCCCGGCCACGACCCGGACCACGATCATCCCGGGCGTCGAGCTGGAGCGCCGCTGGCTCCCCGTCGCGAGCGTGGGCGTGTACGCGCCCGGGGGCAAGGCGCCGTATCCGTCGTCCCTCGTCATGGGCGTCGTCCCGGCCCAGGTCGCGGGCGTGGCGCGGATCATCGTTGCGAGCCCCGCGGACCGCGACGGCAACATCCACCCCGTCCTGCTGGGAGCGGCCGGGCTCCTGGGTGTCGACGCGCTGCTGGTCGCGGGTGGCGTCCAGGCGATCGGCGCGCTGGCGTACGGCGTCCCCGGCGAGGACCTCGAGCCCGTCGACCTCATCGTGGGCCCCGGCAGCGCGTGGGTGACCGCCGCCAAGATCGAGGTCGTCGGCGAGGTCGGCATCGACCTGCCCGCCGGCCCGTCGGAGGGCCTGGTCCTCGCGGACGCGACCGCGCACCCCCCGACGGTCGCCGCGGACCTGATCACGCAGGCCGAGCACGGCCCCGACTCCCCCGCCCTGCTCGTGACGACAGACGAGGCACTGGCGGACGCGGTCGAGGCCGAGGTTCGACGCCGGCTCGCCACGGCGCTCCGCCGTGACATCCTGGCCAGCGCGCTCGCCCACCACGGGCGCATCGTGCTCGTGCCCGACCTGCAGGCCGGCATCGACTTCGTCAACGGCTACGGCCCTGAGCACCTGTCGGTGGAGGTCGAGGACCTCGAGGGCACCGTCGACCGGATCCGCAACGCGGGCTCGATCTTCGTCGGACGCTGGTCCCCGGAGTCCGCCGGCGACTATGCCTCCGGCGCCAACCACGTCCTGCCCACGGGCGGCCTGGCGCGCTCGTGCGGCCCGCTCGCGGTCGAGACGTTCGGCAAGTTCAGCCAGGTGCAGCGCATCACCCGCGAGGGACTGGCGGCGCTGCGTCCCACGATCCGGACCCTGGCGGAGGCCGAGGGGCTCCTGGCGCACCGTGATGCGGTGGAGGCGCGCTTCGGGGATGATGCCGCGCAGGAGGAGGCGCGATGAGCCCGAGCCCGTTCTCGGTCACGTCCCAGACGGACCCCGCCTCGTACAGCTGGGAGGCGACTGACGAGGGCGTCGCGGAGCGCTTCGGCATCCTCCTGGGCCAGGTCCTGCGGTTCGATCTGAACACGTCGCCCGCGCCGCCCCCCGAGCTCGCCGGGATCCTCTCCGCCGGCGTCTTCGAGACGCCCCTCTCCGAGTACCCGCCCGGAGACTATCGCCGGCTCGTGGACGCGGCCGCCGTGGCCTACGACGTCGGCTTCGACGAGATCGTGCCCGGCGCGGGCGCCGACGAGATCCTCGACATGTGCACCAAGGCGTTCCTGCCCGCGGGCCAGTCGATCGCGGTGTCGGTGCCCACGTACCCCATGTACCGCATCCACGCCGAGCAGCGTGGCGGCCACGTCATCGCCGTGCCGCGCCTCGGGCGGGAGCATGGCTGGGCGATGGACGTCCCGGCCATGCGCAAGGCCGCCCGCAGGGCGACCCTGGTCTGGATCTGCAACCCCAACAACCCGACCGGCCGTCTCGAACCGGACGGGGCCGTCGAGGCGCTGCTCGAGGGCATCGACGCCGACGCCGCCGTCGACGGCCGTGGCGTCCCCGCCGTCGTCGTCGACGAGGCCTACAGCGAGTTCACCGACGCCTCCGTCATCCCGCTGCGCCTCCGCTTCCCGAACCTCGTGGCGGTCCGTACCGCGTCCAAGGCCTACGCGCTGGCCGGGCTGCGCGTCGGGTTCGCCATCGGGGTCCCGGAGACGATCAACCGGATCGCGGTCTACCGCGCCCCGGGGTCCGTCGGCACCATCTCCGTCACGGCCGTCGCCCACGCGCTGCGCGACCAGACGTCCATGCGCGCCAACGTCGATCGCGTCAGCCGCGAGCGGCCCCGGCTCGCAGCGGGGCTGGAGGCCGCCGGGTTCCGCCCGCAGCCATCGGTCACCAACTTCATCCTGCTCGACCTCGGCACCCCCGAGCGCGCCGAGGTCGCCGGCCTCGCGCTCATGCGCCGCGGCCTCGTGCCGCGGACGTTCGGGCACGGCCACCCGCTCTCGTTCTGCCTCCGGGTCACCGTGCGCGACCCCGGCGAGAACGACCGCCTTGTCGCCGCCGCCACGGAGATCGCCCCCTCCCTGCCCGCCATCCCCGAGGAGACGCCCGCATGACCACGCCCCTGGGCATCACCGAGGTCCAGCTCCACGAAGGGCGTCGCGTGCGCATCGCGCGCAAGACCCGCGAGACCGACATCACGATCGAGCTCGACATCGATGGCACCGGCCGTGCCGACATCCAGACGGGCGTCGGGTTTTACGACCACCTGCTCGGCGCGATGGCCCACCACGGCATGTTCGACCTCACGATCCGCTGCGCGGGCGACCTCGAGGTCGACGAGCACCACACGGTCGAGGACGTCGCGCTCGTCCTGGGCGCGGCCTTCGCCGAGGCGCTCGGCGACCGGGCCGGGATCCGGCGGTTCGGCGACAGCTCCGTGCCGATGGACGAGTCGGTCGCGACGGCCGTGATCGACATCGGCGGGCGGCCCTACGCGGTGATCGACCTGCCGTTCCGCGCCGAGCGGGTCGGCACGCTCCCGCTGCAGCTCGTGGACCACTCGCTGGAGTCCTTCGCGCGCACCGCCGGTGCCACGCTGCACCTGCGCGGGACAGGACGCAACGACCACCACCTGGGCGAGGCCGCGTTCAAGGCGCTGGGCCGCGCGCTCCGGGTCGCCTGCGAGGCCGATCCCCGGCGGACCGGCGTCGCCTCGACGAAGGGGTCGCTCGGGTGACCCACGCCTCGGGCCGCGCCCCCCGCGTCGCCGTCGTGGACTACGGCGCGGGCAACCTCGTCTCGATCGAGCAGGCGCTCACCGCGGCCGGCGCCGACGTCCAGCGCGCCGTGACGGCCGACGAGATCGGCGAGCCGGACCTGCTCGTCGTCCCGGGGGTCGGGGCCGCGGCGCCGGCGATGGACCGGCTGCGCGACGGCGGCTTCATCGAGCCGATCCGCGCCTGGGTCACGGCGGACCGCCCGTTCCTGGGCATCTGCCTCGGCCTGCAGCTGCTCTACGAAGGCAGCGACGAGGACGGCGCGGAGACCCTGGGCATCCTGGCGGGCCGCACGATCCGCCTCGAGGGCGCCCCGACCCTCCCGCACATCGGCTGGAACCAGGTCGAGCGGCGGTACGAGCACCCCGTCTTTGCCGGCATCACCCCCGATGCCGACTTCTACTTCGTCCACTCCTACGTCGGCGCGCCCGCGGGTCCGACCGCAGACGCCGTCATCCTCGCCGAGACCGAGCACGGGACGCGGTTCGTGTCGGCCGTCGCGCGTGGCCGCCTGCTCGGCGTGCAGTTCCACCCGGAGCGCTCGGGGATCAACGGCCTGCGGCTCGTCGCCAACCTGGTCGCCGCTGCATCGATCGCGTCCGCCGGCACGGCCGGGAGCGCCGCCTGATGCTGCGCCGGCGCGTGATCCCCTGCCTCGACGTCGCCAACGGGCGCGTGGTGAAGGGCACGAACTTCGTGGATCTCGTCGACGAGGGCGACCCGCCCGAGCTCGCGGAGCGCTACGCCCGCGAGGGCGCCGACGAGCTCGTCTTCCTCGACATCTCCGCCGCGCCGGAGGGTCGCGGCACGCTCCTCGACATCGTCGAGCGCACGGCACGGCGCGCGTTCGTGCCGCTGACCGTCGGCGGCGGCGTGCGCAGCGTCGAGGACATGCGCGATGTCCTGCGGGCCGGCGCGGACAAGGTGAGCCTCAACACGCGGGCCGTGGCCGACCCGGCGCTCGTGACACGGTGCGCCGCACGGTTCGGGAGCCAGGCGGTGGTCGTCGCCATCGACGCCCGCCGTATCGGGGGGCCGGATCCCGCCATCCCGTCGGGCTTCGAGGTCGTCGTCAACGGGGGCCGCGAACCCGTCGGCCTCGATGCCATCGTCAAAAGCTGACGCACGGTGATCACCTCTTTTCCTTCACCTTCGAAGCTTGGTAAATACCGGCTGACTTTTTCTTCGACATCGATTTTCCCCTGCTCGACCAATTTCATGACCGCTGAAGTGGTGGCCACGGCTTTGGTCAGCGAGGCGGCGTCAAAAATCG
>JANNHX010000240.1:0-3732 GCA_031404615.1 Chloroflexota bacterium | reverse complement strand
CCAACATCCGCGCCGTGGACAAGAAACCGCTCTCCGAGTGGTATCTCCGCGTGCCGGGCGTCGAATCGCTCTGTCTCGACGTCAGCATCGAGGACAACTGCAAGCGCGTCTGCGAAGGCGCCGTCGAAGTCTATAACCTCGCGGCGGACATGGGCGGCATGGGTTTCATCGAGCGCTTCCGCGTCGAGTGCCTGCGCAGCATTCTGGTCAACACTCACATGATCGAAGCCGCCTACCGGGCGGGCGCTCGGCGCTATTTCTTCTCATCCTCGGCCTGCGCCTACAACACGCTGCTCCAACAGGATCCGAAGGTCATCGCGCTGAAGGAATCGGACGCCTACCCGGCGATGGCCGAGCGCGGCTACGGCAGGGAGAAGCTCATCTCCGAGATGTTCTGCCAGGAATACTGGGCGGAGCGCGGCCTCGAGACCCACATCGCCCGCTTCCACAACATCTACGGCCCCAACGGCACCTGGTTCGGCGGCCGCGAGAAGGCGCCGGCGGCGATGTCGCGCAAGGTGCTCGAGGCGCTCGACAGCGGCGACATGCGGATCGAGATCTGGGGCGACGGCAGCCAGACCCGCTCGTTCTGCTACATCGACGACTGCGTGCACGGCATCGACCTGATCATGCACACCCCCGAGCTCATCGCGACCCCGATCAACCTCGGCTCGAGCGAGCTCGTCTCGATCAACGAGCTGGTCTCGATCGTCGAGGACATCGCCGGCATCACGCTCGAGCGCTGGTACAAGCTGGACGCGCCCAAGGGCGTCGCCGGCCGCAACAGCGACAACACCATGATCCAGCAGGTCCTCGGCTGGGAGCCCAACACGCCGCTGCGCGACGGGATGGCCGCCACCTACGCCTGGATCGCCGAGCAGTTCGCCGCCCGCAAGGCGGGCAAGCGCGTCGTCGAGGGCTGATCCGACATGACCGGGCCTGCCGCGGCTCACTCCCCGGTCTCCCCTGCCCCCGCTTCCGTGGCGGGGGCGATCGGGAGCCTGCCCTACCGCCTCCAGATGGCGGGGGGCTGGATCGACCAGCCGTTCGTCTCGTCGCTCAACCCGGAGCCGCCGGGGTCGATGGTGGTCGTGTCGCTCCAGCCCGTGGCCCGCTACATGGATCGCTGCGGGATGGCGACCGGCACGCGGGTCGCGGCACGGGAGCTGTGGGGCGACGCGTTCCCGGCCGGCCGGACGCCCGCGAGCCTCGTGCGTGAGCTGTATGCGTCCGAGAACGCGGACCGGGTCGAGCCGTCCGGCTCGCAGGACATGTGCGGGCTCATCTATCCCGGCATCAGCCGCCTCGACTACGACGCCTCGATCGACGGGGGCTGGTTCCCGGCCCATGTCGAGTCCACCTCGGATCCGGACGTCGTGGCCTGGCTGGAGCGGGTGATCCACCTTCTGCCGGTCATGCAGCGGGCGCCGGGCTACGGTCCGCTGGGCATCAAGCGCCTGGATCCCGCGTGGATCGCTCGCCTGGGTGCCAGCGGTCGCGCCTGCTATGACGCGATCCTCGCAATGGACCTCGGGACGCTCGGCGAGTCGCTCAACGAGTGTTCGCGGGCCTGGGACGCGATCCTGCCCCAGGTCTTCGAGCACCCGACCATCACGATGGACCTGCGCGGGCTCCTCGCCGCGTACGCGTCGGACTACCCGGGCGCCATGATGTCCGGCTGCGGCGGGGGGTACGTCATCGTCGCCTCGGAGACGCCGCCGCCGGGCTCGTCCCGGGTCGTGGTCCGCGCGTGAGCGCGGGCACGGGCGCCGCACCGGGCGTGGCACCGGGCGTCGTGGTCGAGGCGTCCCTGGACAACCTCGGGTCGGACGACGTCCGCTTTCTCGAGGAGGCGGCGGCCCTGGGGCCGCTCACCGTCCGGATCCCGTCGGACGATCTCCTCGCGTCGCTCACCGGGGCCGCGCCGCTGTTCCCGGCGGTCGAGCGCCTGTTCCTCGCGGAGTCGATCCGCTTCGTGGAGCGTGCGGAGGTCGTGGACCGACCCGTGGTCGAGGCCATGGACGCCATCGCCGCGGACGGTGCCGTGCTGGCCGTGCGCGAGGAGGACGAGGATCCGGCCGTCCGCGCCGCCGCCGCGGCAGCGGGCGTGGCGTTCCACGTCATGACCCACGCGGCCAGGGCCGGCTTCCCGGTCCCCGATCCGGCCGCGCCGCCGCCGGGGGCGCCCCGCGCGATCATCACCGGCTGCTACGACTGGCTCCACTCCGGGCACATCCGCTTCTTCATGGACGCGGCGGCCTACGGGGCGCTGTACGCCGTCGTCGGCAGCGACCGCAACGTCGAGCTTCTCAAGGGGGCCGGGCACCCGCTGCAGCGCGAGGAGGAGCGACGGTACATGGTGGGAGCCGTCAAGAGCGTGCACCAGTGCCTCGTCTCGTCCGGCTCGGGCTGGATGGATGCCGAACCCGAGATCGACCTGATCCGTCCTGCGTCCTATGTCGTGAACCACGACGGCGACCAGCCCGAGAAGCGCGCGTTCTGCGCGGAGCACGGTATCGGGTATGTCGTCCTGGAGCGCAAGCCCCACGCCGGGCTCCCGGCCCGGTCCAGCACGGCCCTGCGGGGGTTCTAGGCGTGGCGACCCTCCACGACGTCGCGCGCCTTGCCAACGTCTCACCGATGACGGCCTCCCGGGTCGTCAATGGGACCGGGCCGGTCAGCCCGGAGCGGCGCGAGCGCGTGGAGCGTGCCCTGGTGGAGCTCGGCTACATGCCCAATGCCGTGGCCCGCAACCTGCGGACGAAGCGGTCGGACACGATTGGCCTCGTGCTCCCGGACATGACCAACCCGTTCTTCACGACGCTCGCCCAGGGCGTGGAGACCGCGGCCCGCGAGGCAGGCATCTCACTGCTGCTCACCAACACCGACGAGCGCGAGGACGAGGAGCGCCGCCTCGTGCCGGTGCTGCTCGGGCGCCAGGTCGACGGCCTCCTGATCGTACCCAGCGGTGACGGCGGCGAGGCCGTGCGGCTGTGCCGCGACCACGGCGTCCCGGTCGTGCTCGTGGACCGCCGGCCGGGTGTGGAGGACGTCGACGTCGTGCGTTCGGACGCGGAGGGCGGCTCGCTCGAGCTTGGGCGGCTGCTCGTCGGCCTCGGCCACCGCGACGCCGCCGTGCTGACGGGTCCAGCGTCCGTGCCCACCGCCGTCGACCGTGCCACGGGCTTCTCCCGAGCCTTCACGGACGAGGCCCGACTGCCTGCGCCGATCGTGGAGCACGGGCGCTTCACCATCGCGAGCGGCAAGACCATGGCACGCTCTGCCATGGCGCGCGACCCGCGGCCGACGGCGCTGTTCGCCGCGAACAACTTCATCGCGATCGGCGTCATGCACGCGCTCGAGGAGCTCGGGCTTCGCGTGCCCGATGATGTCGCCCTGGTCGCCTTCGACGACCTCCCGAACGCGATGATCACGTTCCCGTTCTTCACGGTCGCGGCCCAGCCGGCGTTCGAGATGGGGCAGCGGGCCGTGTCGGTCCTCCTCGAGCGCCAGGCCAACCCGGACGCGCCGACCCAGGACGTGGTGTTCACGACGGAGCTCGTGATCCGGCGCTCGAGCGGCGACGCCGTGGGGGAAGCCGCGCGACCCTGACCGGCCGCGGAACCAAGCGCCGCGGACGGACGGGGGCCCCGCCCCGTCGTGACGGAGCGGGGCCCCCCGCAGGAGGAGCGGAGCGGGGCTACTTATTACCGTACAGCGGGGCGCAGTTGG
>JANNHX010000239.1:0-1504 GCA_031404615.1 Chloroflexota bacterium | reverse complement strand
GGCCGCCGAGCCCGAGCCCGAGCCCGAGCCGGTTGTCGAGGCTGCCGCTGAGGCCCCCGAGGCCGACGCCGACAAGAGCTGATCGCCGGGGCCGCGAGGTCCCACGAATCACGACGACCCGCCGGTCCCCGGCGGGTCGTTTCGATTCCGTCACCGCATTTCACGCTCGGCGTGGCATCCCGGAGAGCTCTCCCGACGAACCATGGTAGGAGGGTCGCGGGACGGTCCCGCACGCTCGCGGGCGCCCAGGGCGGGGGATCGCTCCCCCGAGGGGCAGGTGCTAGGATGGCCATCAGGTCGCTTCAGCGACCAGGGAGAAGGGCTCGACCCGATGGATCGTTTCGACAAGTTCACGGATCGCGCGCGCAAGGTCCTGACGCTCGCGCAGGACGAGGCGCAGCGGTTCAACCACAACTACATCGGCACGGAGCATCTCCTGCTGGGCCTCGTCCGCGAAGGCGAGGGCGTCGCCGCGCGCGTGCTCGAGAACATGAACGTCGAGCTCGCCAAGGTGCGGACGGCCGTGGAGTTCATCATCGGCCGCGGGGACCGCCCTGTCGTCGGCGAGGTGGGCCTCACGCCGCGCGCCAAGCGCGTCATCGAGCTGGCCATCGACGAGGCACGTCGCCTCGGCCACAACTACATCGGCACCGAGCACCTGCTCCTCGGCCTGGTCCGTGAAGGTGAGGGCATCGCCGCGGGCGTGCTGGAGTCCCTGGGCGTGAACCTGGACAAGGTCCGCCACGAGGTCATCCGCGTCCTGTCGCAGTCCTCCTCCGCCGGTCCCGCCCAGGAGACCAAGCGCGCGTCCAAGACGCCCACGGTGGACGCCCTCGGCATCAACCTCACGGACGCCGCCCGCGCGGACAAGCTGGACCCGGTCATCGGGCGCGAGAAGGAGATCGAGCGGGTCATCCAGATCCTGGGGCGCAAGACCAAGAACAACCCGGCGCTGATTGGTGAGCCCGGCGTGGGCAAGACGGCGATCGCGGAGGGCCTCGCGCACCGGATCGTCGCGGGTGACGTCCCGGACATCCTGCTCAACAAGCGGGTCCTGACCCTGGACATCGGCTCGCTCGTCGCCGGCACCAAGTACCGCGGCGAGTTCGAGGAGCGCCTCAAGAAGATCATCGAGGAGCTCCGCAACACCAACGACGCGATCCTGTTCATCGACGAGCTCCACACGCTCGTGGGTGCCGGGGCGGCCGAGGGTGCGATCGACGCGGCCAACATCCTCAAGCCGCCGCTCTCGCGCGGCGAGCTCCAGTGCATCGGCGCGACCACGCTGGACGAGTACCGCAAGTACATCGAGAAGGACGCTGCCCTGGAGCGGCGCTTCCAGCCGGTCATGGTGGAGGAGCCCACGCTCGAGCAGACCATCGCGATCCTCAAGGGGATCCGGGAACGCTACGAGCAGCACCACAAGGTTTCGATCACGGACGACGCCTTGAAGGCCGCCGCGGACCTGTCCATCCGGTACATCACGGACCGCCATCTCCCGGAC
>JANNHX010000238.1:0-6411 GCA_031404615.1 Chloroflexota bacterium | reverse complement strand
ACCGTGAAGGACCTCGCGGCCGACGTCCGGACGCCGATGAGCAAGGTCATCGCGGTGGGCGAGCCCGGCATGCCGATGGCGCTGATCGACGAGGCGCGGCGGCTGTTCGCCGGCCGCGCCAGCCCCACGGTGTCCCACCCGCGGTTCCTGGAGTTCGTGGCGCCGGGCGTGTCCAAGGGCCGCGCAGTGGCCTGGCTGGCGCACCGGGCCGGGGTCCCGATGGGGCAGGTGCTCGCGATGGGCGACGCGCTCAACGACGTCGAGATGATCGCGGACGCCGGGCACGGTGCGGCCATGGGCACGGCCCCCGCCGAGGTGCGGGTCGCCGGCCGGTACATCGCCGCGGGGGTGGAACAGGACGGGGCGGCGGCGCTCATCGAGGCGCTCGTCCTGACAACACCCGAGGAGGCGGCCCGGAACGCCGCGCGGCTCGAGGCGCAGGCGCGGGTGCTCCAGGCGGACCTGCGCGCGGCGCTCGCGGGCGGGAACGCCCCGGCCTGGGGCAGCTCGGACCGGATGCCGCGGCCCGCGGGCACCCCGGCGTCGTGAGACCCGCCCGCATCGTCCCCGACGGGGACGCCGCCCGGACCGAGGCCGTCGGGCTGCTGCGTGCCGGGGGTGTCGTCGCGATCCCCACCGACACGGTCTACGGGATCGCCGCGGACATGGCGCTCCCGGACGCGATCGAGCGCCTCTTCGCCGCGAAGCGCCGCCCGCCTGTGAAGGCCGTCGCGGTGCTCCTCGCCGACGTGGACCAGGCGTGGACGCTGGGGGTCATGACGCCGCACGCCCGGGTCCTGGGCGAGCGGTTCTGGCCCGGCGGGCTCACGCTCGTGCTCCCGGCGCGGCCGGACGCGGTCCTGCCCCGGATCCTCGCCGCGGGCCTGCCGACCGTCGGCGTGCGCGTCCCGGACCACCCTGCGCCGCGGGCGATCGCGCGGATCGTCGGTCCCTTGCCCACGACCTCCGCCAACGTCTCCGGCGAGTCCGACGCTCGCGACGCGCATGAGATCGCGGAGCGCCTCGGCGAGGCGCTCGCGCTGGTGCTCGACGGCGGCCCGATCCACGGCGGCCCCGCCTCGACGGTCGTCGACTGCACGCTCGACCTGCCCGTCATCCGGCGCGAGGGCGCGATACCCGGCACGGAGATCGTCGCGGCGCTGGAGGCCGCGGGCCTGCACCATGCCATCGAACGCTAGGGCGAGCGGGCTCCCCGTCGCTGGCCCGGCACCACCGGCGTCGGACCCGGCTCGCCGCCGGAGTCCCGGGCCCGCGACCCGTGGGAGAATAGGGGCCCGAACCCGAGTCCGCCCGTCCCAGGAGGTCCCCGCCGTGACCCAGGCCACCGTGTCGTCCACAGCGTGGGCGCCCATCGCCGAGGTGGACCCGGAGCTGTGGGCCGCGATGGAAGCCGAGCGGCATCGCCAGACCGACAAGATCGAGCTGATCGCCAGCGAGAACTACGTCTACGCGGCCGTCGAGGAGGCCCAGGGCTCCTGGCTCACCAACAAGTACGCGGAGGGCCTCCCGGGCAAGCGCTACTACGGCGGCTGCGAGCACGTCGACGTCGCGGAGGAGCTCGCCCGCGCGCGCGCCCTCGCACTGTTCCCGGGCTCGGACCACGTCAACGTCCAGCCCCACTCGGGCGCCCAGGCCAACATGGCCGCGTACTTCGCGGTGCTGAAGCCGGGCGACCGGATCCTGGGCATGAACCTGGCCCACGGCGGCCACCTGACGCATGGCTCGCCGGTGAACTTCTCCGGGAAGCTGTACGAGGTGCACGCGTATGGCGTGGACCGGGTCACCGAGCGGATCGACTACGACGTCCTCGAGGCGCAGGCGAACGAGGTCCGGCCCAAGGTGCTGGTCGCGGGCGCGTCGGCATATCCGCGCGCGTGGGACTTCGAGCGGCTGGCGGCCATCGCCCACAGCGTCGGCGCGCTGCTGTTCGTGGACATGGCGCACGTCGCGGGCCTCATCGCAGCCGGCCTCCATCCGAGCCCCTTCCCGCACGCGGATCTCGTGACCACGACGACCCACAAGACCCTGCGCGGCCCGCGCGGCGGCCTCGTCTTCGCCCGTGCGGACCTGCCCGACGGCATCGACCGCGCCGACTTCCCGGCTCTCGGCAAGAGCACGCTCGCCGCCGCCATCGACAAGAGCGTCTTCCCGGGTGTCCAGGGGGGTCCGCTGATGCACGTGATCGCCGCCAAGGCCGTCGCGCTGCGACTCGCCGACACGGACGAGTTCCGCCGCGACCAGGCCCGGACGATCGAGAACGCCGCGGTCCTCGCCGAGACGGTCCACGCCGCCGGCGCCCGCCTCGTGAGCGGCGGGACGGACAACCACCTGGCCCTCGTGGACGTGACGCCGCTGGGTGTGACCGGCCGCGAGGCGGAGACGCTCCTCGACGACGTCGGGATCACGGTCAACAAGAACGCCATCCCGTTCGACGCGAACCCGCCCAACATCGGGTCCGGGATCCGCATCGGGACGCCTGCGACCACGACCCGCGGCATGGGCCGGGACGAGATGCGGGCCATCGGCGACCTCATCGTGGACGCCATCCGCGGCCGAGAGGACGAGGCCGTTCACGCGCGCATCCGCGAGGACGTTCGCGCGCTGGTGGCCCGTTTCCCGGTTCCCGGCCTCCCGCGTGATCGGGCGTAGGGTCCGGACGGGCCGATGCGGCTGATCCCGACGGTCGGGGACTACCTGCCGCTGATCGTTGCCGCGTTCGTCGTCGCCGGCCTGCTGGCGCTCGGCCTCACGCCATTGGTCCGGCGCCTGGCCATCCGGCTCGACAACATCGACCACCCGGAGGAGCGGCGCGTCAACAAGGCGCCGATCCCGCGCGGCGGCGGTGTCGCCGTGGCGGTCGCCTTCCTCGTCGTCGCCATCGGCGGGATCGTGCTGAACAACCAGACGGGTCAGGTCCCGTTCCCGCGCAGCCTGGACACATCCGAGCTCATCGCCCTGCTCGCCGGCGGCGCGGTGGCGATGGTCCTCGGCATCCTGGACGACACCTTCCAGCTCCGTGCCCGGTGGCAGCTCCTGGGCCAGCTGCTGCTCGCGCTGCTCGCGGTCGGGGCCGGCATCACCGTGACGTTCATCAACAATCCGTTCGGGCCAGGGTCCATCCCCCTCACCGGGCCGTTCGCCATCGGCTTCACGATGCTGTGGATCGTCGGGATGATCAACAGCATCAACTTCATCGACGGGCTGGACGGGCTCTCGTCCGGCATCGCGCTGATCGCGGCCGCGACGCTCGGCCTCATCTCGCTCACGACGGCTGTCGCCCAGCCGTTCATCGGGATCCTGTGCTTCGGGCTCACGGGCGCGCTGCTGGGCTTCCTGCGCTGGAACTTTCACCCCGCCACGATCTTCATCGGGACCAGCGGCGTGATGTTCGTGGGCTACACGCTCGCGGTGCTGTCGATCCTGGGCACGGCGAAGGTCGCCGTGGCGCTGCTCGTGCTGGGCGTGCCGATCATCGACACCTTCTGGATCATCGTCCGCCGTCTCGCGACCGGGCACTCCCCGTTCACCCCGGACCGCGGCCACATCCATCACCGGCTGCTGGACCTGGGGCTGTCCCACAGCCAGACGGTCCTGGTCATCTACGGGCTGTGCATCCTGCTCGCCGTGCTGAGCCTCGTCCTCACCGGCACCGAGCAGCTGGGCGCGTTCGTGGGGCTCGCCGTGCTCTTCGGTCTCGTGCTGTTCCTCGTGAACCGCAACGAGACGACCGATGCGCTCGAGGCGGACAACTACGACGAGGAGTCCCGAGCGGCGCCTGAGGACTGGACCTGACAGGGAGCGGGTTCCCCTTTGACGCAGTCCGAACCGGTCGGCGCGTGCTGGACCCGCTCTACCCTCTGGTATAGTCTGCGCGCGGTGAACGGTCGCCCATGAACACCGGCTACGGCGGGTATCTCGCCCTCTTCTCCGAGATCGGCATGGTCCTCTTGGTGACGACCCTTCTCGGCGTGGCGGCGGGCTACTGGGCAGACCGGCAGCTCGGGACGCTGCCGATCTTCGTCCTCGTCGGCTTTCTCGCCGGCGCGGCGATCGGAGCGGTAGGGATCTACCGCCTGCTAACACGGTTCCTGAAGCGGTTCGAGTGAACAACCGGCCACGGAACGGGCTCGACGACACGCGGCTGCGGCCGCGCGACTGACTGCTTGGAGGAAACGTGAGCGAGACGCCGGCGGTGAAAGCCCGGGGCCTGTCTCAGCGCAACTACATCCTGTTGCTGCTCGGCATCCTCCTGGTTGTCGACATCGCGGCGATGTTCGTGGCGCCGCCCTTCGACAAGGAGGACCCGGCAGCCGCGTGCGCCTTCCCGGTCTGCTTCATCCAAGGCAACCTCGAGCTGCCGGCCGCACACGCCGTCTGGCGGCTGGATCCGGGGACGGACATCAGCAAGCAGCTGCTCGTCTTCGACGTGAGCGTCTCGTCGACCATGATCACGATGTGGATCGTCTCGATCTTCACGATCGCCCTGCTGGTGGCCATGACCCGCGGCCGAGCGATGCTCCCGGGCAAGGCGCAGAACGCCATCGAGCACGTCTATGAGCTCATCGAGGGGTTCGGGATGTCCCCTGGGCGGGCCCGCGGCCAAGCCCTTCATCCCGCTGTTCGCGGGCTTCTTCCTGTACATCCTGTTCAGCAACTGGAGCGGCCTCATCCCGCCGGTCGGGAAGGTCGAGGAGCTCCGCGCGCCCACCAGTGACGTGAACATCACGATCGGCCTCGCGCTGGTCGCGTTCATCTTCTTCGAGTACCAGGGCTTCAAGGCCCTGGGCGTCGGCGGCTACCTCTCGAAGTTCTTCCCGGTGAAGGAGTTCAGGAATGGCGTCGGCGCCGGCATCATCGCGATGTTCGTGGGACTCATCGAGCTCCTCCTGGAGTTCGTGAAGCCCGTCACGCTGTCGATGCGACTTTTCGGCAACATCTACGGTGGTGAGGTGGCGCTCGGAGTGCTGACTGCCCTTACCATCGCGATCATCCCCATGGCCCTGATCGCGCTTGAGCTGATGCTCAACCTCGTGCAGGCCCTCATTTTCTCGACCCTGATGCTGATGTTCACCCTCGCCGCCATGGAGCACCACGGCGACGACGAGCACCATGCGGAGGCGGCACATCAACCCGAGCCCAGGGCCACGCCGGTCGACCCGGAGCCCGTGGCCGCGGCGGCTCACTGACAACCTAGGGATCAAACCCGGTCGACAACCGGGATCACGGAGGGTTTTGGGATCATGGAGAACCTCGGCGCCGGCCTCGCGGCCCTCGGCGTGATCGGCCCCGGCATCGGCATCGGCATCCTCGCCGGAATGTCGAGCGCCGCGATCGGCCGCAACCCCGACGCCGCCGGCCAGATCCGCGGCCTCGCGATCATCCTCGCGGCGTTCGCCGAGGGCCTCGGCGTCCTCGCGGTGGTGGTGGGCCAGCTCGCCATCTTCATCAAGCCGGCCAAGGGCGGCTGACAGCAGCCGAACGGGAGACGCCTGTGGACATCCTCGCCGTATCCGGGGAGGCGCTCCGCCAGGTCGCCACGCTCGCGGCTGAAGGTGGACCGGAGCCCGCGAAGTTCCAGATCAACCTGTTCTGGATCATCGTCTCGGCTGCGAACTTCATCGTCTTCTTCATGATCGTGAAGTCACTGGCGTTCAAGGGCCTGACCGACACCCTGGAGACCCGTCGCTCGCGCATCGAGCAGGGCCTCCAGGACGCGGAGCAGGCCCGCCGGGACCGCGAATCCGCGGAGCAGGAGCGGCTGGCCTCCATCCAGGAGGCCCGCCGGGAAGCCAACGAGATCATCAACCGCGCTCAGAAGGTCGCGGCCGAGTCACGCGAGACGGACATCGCAGCCACCCGTGAGGAGCTGGCCCGGTTGCAGGAGCGCGCGACCGCCGAGATCGAGGCCGAGAAGCAGCGGGCCGTCGCGGAGCTGCGCGGTGAGGTCACCGACCTCGCCCTGCTGGCCGCCGGGCGGGTCGTCGGCGACTCGATGACCTCCGATCGCCAGCGCAAGCTGGTCGCGGACTTCCTTGCCGACTCCGCCGCCGGCGGGTCGAACACCTGATGAGCATGCCCGTTGCTGCTGCCCGGCGCTACGCGGAGGCCGCCTTCGAGGTGGCCCTCGCGGAGAACCAGCTTGATGGCTGGAAGGCCGATCTCGACGCCGCCGTGGTCATGCTCGGTCGCCCCGACGTGGAGCCGACCGTGCACAGCCCGGCGGTCCCGCTCAAGGAGCGGGTCGAGATCGTCCGGCGGCTGCTGGAGCCCCGGATCGCCCGCGGGCCCCTGCGCCTGGTGACCCTCGTGGTCGAGCGCGGCAAGGTG
Source organism: Chloroflexota bacterium (assembly GCA_031404615.1). Classification (GTDB taxonomy): domain Bacteria; phylum Chloroflexota; class Limnocylindria; order Limnocylindrales; family CSP1-4; genus CAIXZV01. The sequence goes on along the minus strand of JANNHX010000238.1, from coordinate 63 downwards.
CACGCCCTGCCGAAGATCAGCGAGGAGTACACCCGGCTGCTCAACGCACACCACGGTGTGGTC
>JANNHX010000237.1:0-4293 GCA_031404615.1 Chloroflexota bacterium | reverse complement strand
GGCGACATCGCCGGCCGGGTCGTGGCCGCGCGCGCCGACCTCGTGGTGACCACGCGTCGCCACGAGGTCGGCGAGCACTGGTGCGAGGAGGCGCTTCGGGCGCACCGCTACGCCCGCCAGCTGTTCCGCGTCTTCAACGCGGGCGGACAGCTCGGGGTCGTCGTGGCGTGCGCCCGGTGCCGCGGTGGCAGGTTCCTGGTGGCCCTGGACCGTGTCCGCGCCACCGGGATCGACCCCGAGGACCTTCCCCTGCTCGACGACCGCCGGGGCGCCCTCTGCGCCCGATGCGGAACCCCCGGAGCCGAGATGCACCACTGGGCCCCCCGTGCCCTGTTTGACGATGCCGACCTCTGGCCGATCGACCCCCTGTGCCAGCGCTGCCACGCCGAGTGGCACCGGGTCACGCGCACCAACGGCGCCGCATGATGCCCGTCGCCGAGCCGACCCCCGACATTGCCCGGCGCATCGAGCTCGCGCTGCACATGATCGAGATGGGCGCCGCGGTCTTCCCGCTCGCCCCCGGATCCAAACAGCCCCTGATCGCCAAACGCAAGGGCGGCGGCGGGTTCCTGGACGCGAAGCCCGACCCCGTCGGCGCCCGGACGTTCCTCTCGCATGCCGGCCACCCGAACTACGGCGTCGCGTTCCCCGAGGGCAGCGACACTATCGTGCTCGACCTCGACGGCGGGGACCGGGCGAAGCGTCCCGACTGGAAGGCCGACTGGCAGCAGCTCTACGAGCGCCTCGGGCCGCCAGGCCTCACCTACATCGTCCGGACACCGTCAGGCGGCCGCCACGTCTACTACCGCTGGGACACTGCCCGCTACGGCCCGATCCCCCCCGGCGACGAGATGCTCGGTTGGACCGTCCGCAAGCCGTGGAAGGGCTACCTGGTCGGTCCGGGCAGCACCGTCAACGGCGAGACCTACGAGCCCGTGGGGGCTGCCGCCATCGCCGACCTGCCAGAGGCATGGGCGCGAGCCGCCATCGCCGAGAAGGCATCCCGCCACCACGACGCCACGGTGACCTTCACCGAGCACGGCGCCATCGGCGTGCAGACCGGCCACCGCCACGCCTACCTGCGCGACCAGGCGCGCCACCTCCGCGGCGTGGGCCTGTCCGGCGACGCCCTGTTCACCGCGGTCATGGACCTCAACCGCCAGCTGCCCGAGCCCAAGTCCGAGGACGACGTGCGCAGGGCCATCGGCGACGTCGAGGCGAAGTTCGACCCCGATCCGATCGACCCGGATACCGGTCGCCCGATTGTTTCTGCCAAGAGGGACGGTGGCTCCGGCAGAAAGAATTCAGGCCCGGCCACGGTGCTCGACGGCCTCCAGTTCTACACCGCGGCCGAGATCGCCCGCATGACGCCCGAGGTCATCGACTGGGCGTGGAGCGGGTACCTCGCGCACGGGACGATCGTCGAGCTCGTCGGGCCCCCGAAGGCCGGCAAGACGACGCTCATCCTGGACCTGCTGCGGGCCCTTGTGAACGGGCACCCGTTCCTCGAGCGTGCGACGACACGGGGTCCCGTCGTCCTGCTCACCGAGCAGGGGCCGACGTCGCTGCGGGCGGTCCTCGTGCGCACGGACCTCGCGGACCGGGAGGACATCCACGTCCTGCTGCACCGCGACGTCCGGGGCCACGAGTGGCGCGACGTCGTGGCGACCGCGGCGCAGCGCTGCTCCGATGTCGGCGCCCGCGTCCTGGTGGTCGACACGCTGCCGGCGTTCGCCGGGCTCGGCGGCGAGTCGGAGAACAATGCGGGCGACGCCCTGGCGGCCATGGAGCCCCTGCTCACGGCCGCTGCGAACGGGCTTGCCGTGCTCGTCAACCGCCACCGACGCAAGGGGCCGCAGGGCGGCACGGTCGCCGGCGACATCGCCGACGAGGGCCGGGGATCCGGGGCGTTCTCGGGTGCCGTGGACGTGATCCTCTCGCTCCGGCGCGGGGCGACCGGGGCCCGGTCCACGGTCCGCGAGCTCATCGCGGCGAGCCGGTTCGACGACACGCCAGAGAAGCTCACCGTGGAGCTGGACGAGGGGCGCTACGTCGTCGTGGCCGAGGACGCCTCGCTGCTCTCGAGCGAGGTCCGGGAGAGCGTCATGCGGGCGCTCGACGGCAAGGTCGCAGGACTCGAGATGCGCGAGCTTGGCGACCTCACGGGCAAGGCCAGGAGCTCGCTCCAGGCGGCCCTCGACGACCTCGTGAGGACGGGGGACGTCGAGCGCCGGGGACGGGGCGTCAGGGGCGACGCGCACCGCTGGATCCTGCTCTCGAACGCGGACCCGGAGTTGCTGCCGATTCTGCCAATTCTTTCTGCCGAGGACCCCGGGATTCTTTCTGCCGAGACCCCCACCTACTACGTAGGTGAATGGAATGGGGGTCGCGGCAGAGGAAGCAATCCTGGGCCGGTCGAGCCACCGGGCGTCCGGTGCCACTTCTACACCGACCACCAGACCAAGCACTTCCGGGCCGCCGATGGCTGGCACTGCCGGATCTGCAGCCCGGAAGAGGGAGCCGAATGACCGCCGCCGCAACGCCTCGCCGACGTACGCCCGCCACGCCGACCGAGGGCGTCCACCGGACGAGGTTCCACCTGTACTACTTCAACGGCGCTGGGCCCTGGCCCGGCGTGACGACAGTGACCAAGGTCCTGTCGGCCCCGCAGCTGGAGAAGTGGAAGCTCGAGCAGGTCGCGCTCAACGCGATCGAGAACGCCGAGCAGCTGGCCCGCGACCGCGATAGCGGCAAGACGGATGCCGCGGTGAAGTACGTCACGACGCTGTCGACGGCGGCCATGGACAGGGGCACCAGGATCCACGGGAACATCGAGTCGATCCTGCGCCGCGAGGCGGTCGAGGTCGACCCCCGCGACGAGGCAGCCGTCCAGGGTGCCCGTGCCTGGCTGAACCAGCAGGCGAAGGAGCACGGGCTGCGCCCGCTGCACGTCGAGGCGTTCCTGCTCCACGAGACGCTTGGCTACGGCGGGACGTTGGACCTGATCGCCGAGATCGACGGCGAGATCTGGCTGCTCGACTGGAAGACGGGCAAGAGCGTGGCCAGTCCATCGGGCGAGGTGTATCGCGACCACCGCCTGCAGCTCGCGGCGTACCAGCACGCGGAGTTCATCGCCTGTGTCGGCGACCCCGAGCGCTACCCGCTTCCTGTGGTCCAGAGGTTCGGACTGGTGCATGTGACCGACGGCGGAACGCGGCTGTACGAGGCCCCCGTCACCGAGCGCGACTGGATCGCCTTCCGTGCGTGCCTGAACCTCCACCAGTGGTCGAAGGCGAAGGCGGCGTGACCACCGGGGTGGGGTACCCACACGGCGACCTCGCTGTGCGTACACCCAGTCGAGGGGGCACGCACACCTATGATCTGCCCGACGGTCGCCAGGAGGCCTTGGCGGCCCGAGCATGCGGCGCCTGTGGCACCACCCGCCGACCGGTCCGGTGGCGTGGTTTGTGCAGCCGCTGCTACCAGCAGGCGCTGCGCGGCCACCGTCCTCTCGTCGGCTTCACCTGCCCCGACTGCGGTGTTGCGACCCGCGGCTACGTAAACACCGAGCGCTGCTCACGGTGTGCCGCCGTCGCTGTGAGCCGGCGCGAGCTCATCTGTCCGGAGTGCACCGCGGCCTTCGTGACGAGCCACGCGAAGCGGCGCTACTGCTCTGACGCGTGCTCTCAAGCGGTCCGCCGTCGTCGCTCGTCCACGGCCCCCAAGAACGCCAAGCGCAAGTTCCCGCCGATCCACGGCCGTCGTCGCCGTGAGCTCTTCGAGCGCGACCGTTGGACCTGCGGGATCTGCCATGCCCCGATCGACCCGGCCCTGCGCTTCCCGCACCCCGGCTCGGCGTCGATCGACCACAAGGACCCGGGCGGCCTCCATGAGCCCGGCAACTGGCAGGCGGCGCACTTCGCCTGCAACACCGCGAAGGGAGCGAAGGCCGCGTGAAGGTCGTCATGGTCGTCCAGGCCGAGCGCTGTGACGTATGCGGCGATCGCGAGGTCTTCCGGCTCCCGGCCGACTGGCAGGACCAGGTCGCCGCCGGCAAGGCGCTCCCGATCGCCGGGTGCGGCAACCCATGGCACTACGCCACGGCGAGCGTCGGCGACGCCTCGGACCCGGCGGGCGACGCCTCATGAGGCCCGTCCAGACCGCCGAGACCACCATGGTCCTCACGGGCCCGCCAGGCGTCGGCGACCTCTACGCCCAGCGCCTCGAGGACGGCTCCGTGGCCAGCGTGTGGTGGCTCGACCCCGGCGAGCGCCTGGCGATCCGTGACGGCGC
>JANNHX010000236.1:0-10601 GCA_031404615.1 Chloroflexota bacterium | reverse complement strand
GGCGAGGGTGGGGCGCGGCCGGGGGGTACCCCGCGCCACCGTCCCGGGCCGCGCAACCACGCGCCGCGCCCGGAGGGGGCCCCCGCCCCGTCGTGACGGCGGGGGGCCCCCGGCAGGAGGAGCGGAGCGGCGCTACTTCTTCCCGTACAGCGGGCCGAAGTTGGCGCAGGCGCGGAAGTCCGCGCCCTCGAGGTCCGCGGTGCCGAGATTGGCCCACGCACTCGGCCGGAAGATGTCCTCCTCGGGCACGTTGTGCATGTGGACCGGGATCCGCAGCACGGACGCCAGGCTGATCAGGTCCGCGCCGATGTGGCCGAAGCTGATGGCGCCGTGGTTGGCGGCCCAGTTGGCCATGACGGTGTAGACGTCGCGGAACGGCCCGACGCCGTTGGTGCGCGGCACGAACCAGTGGGTCGGCCACGTCGGATCGGTCCGCTGGTCCAGGACGTCGTGGACCTCCTTGGGCAGCTCCACGGTCCAGCCCTCGGCGACCTGGAGGACCGGGCCAACGCCCGAGACGAGGTTGAGGCGGGCCATCGTGACCGGCATGCCGCCCCTGGACACGAACTGGCTCGAGTAGCCGCCGCCGCGGAAGTAGCCGCGGTTGGCCGGGTACCAGGTCGTCGCCGCGAGCGCCGCGTCCACGTCGCCCTCGGTGATGTCCCAGAACGGCTTCATCGCCGGGTTGCCCTCGGCGTCCGTCATCGCGCCCGTGGCGTCCAGGGTGGCCGCACCGGAGTTGATGAGGTGGATGAAGCCGCCGGCGGCGAGACCGTCCGGCCTGTGACCGGTGACGCGCTCGACCGCCTCGGGGCTCCAGTAGGTGCGGACGTCCGCGAAGATCTGGGCCCGGTTGGTCAGGAGGTACGAGAGCAGCATCGTCGCGCCGTTGAGCGAGTCGTTCTCGGTCGCGAAGATGTGCGGGGCACGGATCCCGTTCCAGTCGAAGCTGGAGTTGAGGATCGCCTCCATGAAGTCGCCGTTGGGCGAGTGGTCGGTCCACGCGCGCTGGCCCTGGAAGCCGCCCAGGATCGCGTTGCGACCCATCGCCTCCTCGCTGTGGCCCAGCTCCGCGAGCCGCGGGTTGCCGACCAGGAGGTCGCGGGTGATGAGGAACATCCGCACGACGGTCGCCCAGTCGGCGTCGAGCTCCTCGCGGGTCTTGGCCTTGTCGGGCGTGTTGCGGTCGGCGCCCTCGGTGCAGTTGGCCCTGGCCCAGGCGAGGCCCTTCTCGAACTCGACCGGGTCGTAGATCTCGCGGTCCAGCCGGCGGTAGATCTCGGACATGTCGACGGCCTCGACGCGCATGCCCAGGTACTGCTCGAAGAACGGCTGGTCCACGATGGAGCCCGCGATGCCCATCGAGACGCCGCCGAGGGAGAGGTACGACTTGCCGCGCAGGATCGCGGCGGCCATGCCGGCCTTCGCGAAGCGCAGGATCTTGGCCTGGACGTCGTCCGGGATCGTGCCGTCCGACGCGTCCTGGACGTCGCGCCCGTAGATGCCGAACGCCGGCAGGCCCTTCTGGGTGTGCGAGGCGAGGACCGCGGCGAGGTAGACCGCGCCCGGCCGCTCGGTGCCGTTGAAGCCCCAGACCGCCTTGGGCGTGAGGGGATCCATGTCCATCGTCTCGGAGCCGTAGCACCAGCAGGGCGTGATCGTGATCGAGACGCCCACGCCCTCCTTGCGGAAGAGCTCGGCGACCTTGGCGGCTTCGTACACGCCCCCGATGTTGTGGTCGGGGACCACGACCTCGACCGGCGAGCCGTCCGGGTAGCAGAGGGTGTCGCTGATCAGCTTCGCGGTGCGCAGGGCCATGTTGCGGGTCTGCTCCTCGAGCGACTCGCGCACGCCGTGCATGCGGCCGTCGACCGCTGGACGGTTGCCGATCCTGGGCCAGTCGCCCACGAAACGGCCGGAGGTGTTGACGGTGGTCATGGTGCGGATCCTCGGTTCCTTGGACGCCAGTCGGGTTGCCTGCGGGTGCTCGTGTTCCTCGCGTCCTACTCGGGCATCACCACGCCGATGGTGAGCAGGATGTTGGCGTAGATGCGCTGCTCGCCCGTGGCGATCGCCAGGGCCGTGTCGGACCCACGGGCCATATCGTAGAACTCGAAGCGGCCGAGGCGGGTGAGCTCGTTGTCGGGGAGGATCCGCCGGAAGTCGTCGTAGATGGAGGGCTCGGAGCCGTCGTCGGGGCCCATGACGTAGGCGGCCTCGACCGGGATGGCGTCGCCGATGACCTCGAGCACGTCGGTGACGGTGAGCTTCCCGGGCTCGAGGTTGAGGAAGACGCGGTAGGCGTCCGGGTTGGAGCGCGTCGCCAGCGGGTAGTTGCCGTCCGCGATCAGCACCTGGGCCCCGTGACCGGCCTCGCCGAGCGCCGCCAGGATCTCCGGGTGCAACAGGCGGGTCTTGAGCATGGAACCTCCTTACGCGGTGGGGCTGGCGGCGACGGCGCGGGGCGGCGCGGCGGAGCGCCGGATCCGCAGCTCGAACGGAAGCACGATGGATTCGCCCTTGGGCTCGTGGTCGCCCTTGATGTGGTCCATGAGCAGCGACGCGGCGCGGTGCCCGATCTCGTACGCGGGCTGGGCGGCGACCGTCAGGAACGGCTCGCTGATCCACTCCTCGGGCAGGTCATCGAACGCGACGACGCTCATGTCGTCGGGCACCCGCAGGCCGGCCTCGTGGAGCGCGCGGATCGCGCCGAAGCCGATGAAGTTGTTGGCGCAGAACACCGCGGTCGGGCGCTCGCCGGGGGCTGCGAGCATCTCGGTCGCCATCCGGTGACCGTCGGCCTGGTTGCTCTTGCCGAACTGGAAGCCGCCCCAGTGGACCAGGTCGTCAGGCAGCGTCGCGCCGACCTCCTCGAGGGCCCTCAGGCACCCGGCGACGCGATCCACGGACGTCGAGACGTTCCGGCGGCCGGTCAGCACGGCGATGCGGCGGTGGCCCAGGTCGACGAGGTGCTTCGCGAGCGCGTACGCGCCGGCCTCGGAATCACAGCGGACGCTGTCGACGTTGGCGGCCTCGATGCGGCGGTCGATCACGACGACCGGCATGTGGTGGGCCTGGAGGAGGTGGAACGGGTCGCCGGAGCTGCGCGCGGGGACGAGCAGGATGCCGTCCACCTGGCGCTCGATCAGCATGAGGAGGTACTGCTCCTCCTCGGCCTCGTCCTCGTCGGTGTTGCAGTACATGACCGAGAACCCGTGGCCGACGAAGAAGTCCTCGACGCCGCGGGCGATGGTCGTGAAGAAGGGGTTGGAGATGTCCGAGACGACGAGGGCGATCGTCTTGGTCCGCTTGGACCGGAGCTGGCGGGCCAGGGCGTTGGGCACGTAGCCCAGCTCCTCGATCGCCGCCTCAACGCGTGCCCGAGTCTCGGTGCTGGTGTACCCGGTGCCGTTGACGACCCGCGAGACGGTCATGGCGGAGACGCCGGCCCGCTTCGCAACGTCGGTGATGGTGCTCATCGAAGGGTCCCGGTGATGCTGTACGCAGGGGCCTGAGGGAGATCGGGGGCTGTCCGCGGTGCGGGCAGCCCCCTGCTGATCTCAGTCGGTGCTCAGGACACCGGACGGTCGACTACTTGTAGAGGACCGCCTGGATCTCGGGGTTGTTGATGTTGGTCTTGTCGTACCAGTAGTAGCCGGTATCGATGATCTTTTCCATGGACTTGCCGGCGATGGCGTCCAGGGCCGCGTCGACGCACTTGGCGCCGATGCCGATGGGGTTCTGCGTGATGGCACCGGCCTGCGTGCCGGCGGTGATCGCGTCGATCTGCTGCTGGCCGGAGTCGTAGCCGATCGCGATGACCTTGCCTTCCTTGCCGGTCTCCTTGAGCGCGTTGAGGACGCCCTTGATGGAGCCCTCGTTGGCGCCGAAGAAGCCCTTGAGGTCGGGGTTGGCCGTCATGATCGCCTTGGCGATGTCGGCGGACTTGACCGGGTCGCCCGCGCCGTACTGGACGTCGACGACGGTGACGTTCGCGTGAGCGGCCTTCATCTGGTTGACGAAGCCGTCGCGCCGATCCTGGCCGGTCTTGGACGTCTGGTCGTGAACGATGACGGCGACCTTGCCGCTGTCGCCGATGAGCTTCGCCATCTGGTCGGCAGCCTCACCGGCGGCCTTGGCGTTGTCGGTGGTGACGGTGGTCACCGGGATGTCGCTGTCGACGCCGGAGTCGAAGCCGACGACCGGAATGTTGGCGGCCTTGGCCTTCTCCAGCAGCGGCGTGGCGGCCTTGCTGTCGAGAGCGGCGAAGCAGATCGCCGCCGGCTTCTTGTCGAGCGCCGTCTGCAGCATCGTGAGCTGCTTGTCGACCTCGGACTCGGACGCCGGGCCCTCGTACGAGATGGTCGCGCCCTTGGCCGCGGCCTCGTCTGTGGCGCCCTTCTGGACGGCCTGCCAGAACTGGTGCTGGGAGCCCTTGGACACGATGGCGATGTACGGCTTCTCGCCGGTGCCGCCGCTGGCCGCTGCCGAGGCCGCGGGGGATGCGGTGCCGGTTCCGCCGCAGGCCGCGAACAGCATGACTGCCGCGGTGAGACCCGCCGCCGGGCGGGCGATGTGCGTGAGCTTCATGCTCCTCCTCCGTGAAGGTGATTGACCGTGATGCCGGTTGCCGTTGATGCGGCTGCCGGCGCTTGGTCCGGGGTTGAGGTGGGCCGGAGGCCCTGGATCATGCCCGCCGTCGGCGGCGCAGGATGTCGAGGTAGACGGCGCCGATGACCACGAGGCCCGTGATGACGAGCTTCCACTGGTCCGGGACGCCGACGATCGAGAGGCCGATCGTGAGGGTGCTGATGATGAAGGCGCCGATGATCGTACCGGTGATGCTGCCCTCGCCGCCCGAGAGCGATGTGCCGCCGATCACGGCCGCGGCGATGGCGTCGAGCTCATAGCCCATGCCGACCGACGGCTGGGCCGAGGTCATGCGGGCGGCGATGAGGATGCCGGCCAGGCCGGAGAACAGGCCGCCGACCGCGTAGACCGCGATCTTCCAGCGGTCGACGTTGACGCCGGACAGGCGCGTCGCCTCCTCGTTGGAGCCGAGCGCGAAGGTGTAGCGGCCGAGCGTCGTCTTGGTGAGGACCAGCGAGGCGAGGGCCGCCGTGCCGAACATGATGAACACCACGTTCGGGATGCCCAGCACCCACTTGCCCATGAAGATGTCGTAGAACTGGGGCGTCTGGTCGAAGTAGATCGGCTTGACGTCCGACAGGATCTGGGCGAGGCCGCGGGTGACGTTGAGCATGCCCAGGGTCGCGATGAACGGGGGCAGCTTTGCCTTCGCGATCAGCACGCCGTTGGTGACGCCGACGGCGGCGCCCGCGAGCAGCGCGGCGGGGATCCCCAGCCACAGCGGCATGCCCCAGTTGGTGACGACGATGCCCATGCAGACGGACGCGAACGTCATCGTGGTACCGACGGACAGGTCGATGCCGCCCGTGATGATGATGAACGTCACACCCATCGCCAGGACGCCGTTGACGGCCGTCGCGACGAGGATCGAGATGTAGTTGTCGGCCGTCCGGAACGGCGGGGAGATGATCGAGAAGAACGCCAGCAGCAGCACAAGGGCGCCCAGCGCCATGAACCTCTGCACGGAATCCCCGCTGACCAGGGACTTCGCCCGCGACTTGCCCGCCCCGGTGGTCGTCGTCATCGAACTGCCTCGTATGGGGTCGTGGAGACGGTAGCTAGGTCGGTGGTCATGCGGCCGCGACGGCTTCGCGCTGGGTGGCGAAGGTCATGATCCGCTCCTGGGTGGCCTCGCCGGCCGTGAGCTCGCCGGTGATGCGTCCCTCGCACATCACCAGGATGCGGTGGCTCATCCGGAGGATCTCGGGCAGCTCGGAGGAGATCATGACGATCGCCTTTCCCTGCCGGGCCAGGTCGTTGAGGAGCTTGTAGATCTCGCTCTTGGCGCCGACGTCGATGCCGCGCGTCGGCTCGTCGAAGATGAGAATCTCGGTGTCGGCCGTCAGCCACTTGGCGATGACGACCTTCTGCTGGTTGCCGCCGGACAGGTTCTTCACCCGCTGGCTCACGCTGGGCGTCTTGATCGCGAGGCTCGCCACGTACTGGAGCGCCACCTGGCGCGTCTTCTTGAACGAGATGCGGCCCAGGGCGCCGGTGAACCTGCCGAGGCTGGCCATGACCGTGTTCGCCTCGACATCCATGGGCAGCGCGAGGCCGTAGCGCTTGCGATCCTCGGACAGGTACGCGATCCCGTTCCTGACCGCGTCGGACGGGGTCCTGATGTTCGCGGGCTGGCCGTGGATCAGGATCTCGCCGGAGTCGCGGGCATCGGCACCGAAGACCGCGCGCATGACCTCGGTGCGGCCCGCGCCCACGAGCCCGGCGACGCCCAGGATCTCGCCCCGGTGCAGCTGGAAGCTCACGTCCCGGATGACCCGGCCGCGGTTGAGGTTGCGGACCTCGAGCACGACCTCGGGGTTGGGCGTCTCGGGCAGGTCCGGAGCCTCCTCGAAGATCGTCCGGCCGACCATCATGCTGATGATCTGCTGGATCGTCGCGTCCGCCGTGGTCACCGTGTCGATGTAGCGGCCGTCGCGCATGACGGTCACGCGGTCCGTGATCATCTTGAGCTCTTCCAGGCGGTGCGAGATGTGGACGATCCCGTGACCGCGCTCGCGCAGGTGGCGGGTGATCCGGAACAGCTCGTCGATCTCGGTCTCGGTGAGGGCCGCGGTGGGCTCGTCCATGATCAGGACGTCCGAGTTATAGGAGAGCGCCTTGGCGATCTCGACCATCTGCTGGGCCGCGACGGCCAGGCCGGATACGCGGGCCTTCGGGTCGAGGTGGATGTTCAGCTCCTCGAACAGCTCGGCGGCCTTGCGGTTGAGCGCCCCCTCGTCCAGGAAGACACCGCGCTTGGGCTCGCGGCCGATGAAGATGTTCTGGGCAACCGTGAGGTGCCCCATCAGGTTCAACTCCTGGTGGATGATCGCGATCCCCAGGTCCTGCGCCTGGCGCGGGCTGGTGATGTCCACCTCGTTGCCCTTGACCGTGATCGTCCCGCTATCCCGCCGGTAGATCCCCGCCAGGACCTTCATCAGCGTGGACTTGCCGGCCCCGTTCTCGCCGACGAGGGCGTGGACCTCGCCCGGACGAAGCTCGAAGCGAGCGCCGACGAGCGCGTGTACTCCCGGGAAGCTCTTGGAGATGTCGGTCATCTCGACCAGGAGTTCGCCCATCGCGGGTCCCCTTCGACGGCCGGTGCGTGGTGCTGACGGCGGCGTGTCATCGGTCTCGGTTATCGATAACACAGGGCACGATATCGCACCTGTCAAGGTGCCTGCACGGCCATTCTGCGCCCGACCCGCAACCCCGGTGCGACCGGCACGACACGGGCTGCGCGACGCTCAGGCGCCGGGCAGCACCACGACCTTGCCGCCCTCGCGACGGGCGGCGGAGGCGAACGCGCCGGCCGCGTCGGCCAGCGGGAAGCGGTGCGTCACGACCGCACCGGGGTCCAGGCGGCCGGAGGCGGCGAGCGCGATGGCGGCAGGATAGACGCGGTTCATGCGGCGCGAGAAGCGCAGGTCGAGGCCCTTGCGGCGCAGGACGGACACCGGGACCACCGCCTCGTTGCCGGCGGGGATGCCCGCGACCACGACGCGTCCGGCCGGGCGCACGAGGTGCGCGGCCGTGGCGACGGCGTCGTCCTCGCCCGCGATCTCGATGGCGGTATCGAGGAGCCGGCCGCCGAGGGCGTCGAGCAGCCGCTCGCGCTCCCCGCCGCCGTCGACGAGCTCCGCGATCGCGCCCGCGGCGCGGGCCGCTTCGACCCGGTGCGGGAGGATGTCCGTCGCGACGACGGTCGAGGCGCCCGCGGCGAACGACAGCCCGATCAGCAGCTGGCCAATGGGCCCCGCGCCGAAGATGCCGATCGTCCCGCCGGGCGAGAGGTCGGCGAGGCGCAGGGCGTGGATCGCCACCCCGAGCGGCTCGAGCATGGCGCCCGCGACGTCGTCGACCGCGTCCGGGATCGGGACGAGGAGGTCCAGGGGCCAGGCCATGAGCTCGCGCAGCGCGCCGTCGGTGTCGCTGTGGCCGAGGAATCGGACGTGGGGACAGAGGTGGCCGAGGCCGCGGTCGCAGAGCTCGCACGTCCCGCACGGGATGTTGGGGTCGATGGCGACCCGCGTCCCCTCCCGCGGCCCGGACGCGATGACGCCGGCCGCCTCGTGGCCCAGGACGAGCGGCCGGTCGAGCCGCGCCTCACCGATGCCGCTCTCGTCGTACCAGTGCAGGTCGGAGCCGCAGATCCCGACCGCCGTCACGCGGACGAGGACCTCGCCCGGGCCGGGCTTCGGGACGGGCTCGTCCGCGAGGCGCAGGTCGCCGCGCCCGTGGAGCCGGGCGACCCTCATGCCTCGGCCGCCGTCGCGAGCAGCGCCCCCTCGGCCTCGCTGGTCCAGCGCCCATCGCGCAGCTTCGCCGCCACCTCGGGGAGCCGCTCGGCGAGGTCGCCGAGACGGATCATGCCCAGGCCGTGGAGCTGCGGGTAGACCACGATCTTGCCGCCCGACGAACGGGCCTCGACCGCGGCAAGCGCATCCCGGACGCCCTCCATGCCGCACACGGCGTCCACGGACACGTTGGTGTCCAGGCGCCCCTGCTCGAGGCGGGCGAGGACCGCCTTCATGTCGCGGATCTCGGAGCCGCTCGTCCCGAACAGGAACAGGCCCCGGCCGATCACGGCGTCGAGGTCCAGGGCGGCGCGGGTGCCGACCGCGAACCCGGCGAACAGGTTGATCCGCGCGCCAGGGGCCGCCATCGCGACGGCCTGGACGACGAGCGCGGGCGCCGGGACCATCACGCCGACATACGTGTACAAGGCCTCGCGCGGCGGGTTCTCGCGGCTGTTGACGAAGGTCGCGTCCACGCCGCCCTCCACCGCCAGTGGTGCGGCCACCGCGGCCAGGTGAGCCAGGCGGGCGTCGTCGATGTCGATCGCCGCCATGCGGATCCCGCGCAGGCCCATGGTCATCGCCCGGATGACGTGCATGAAGCCCATCGGGCCGGCGGCGCCCACGATGGCGACCGCGTCCCCGTCCCGCAGCTCCCCATCCGGCGGCACCGACGCGTAGCCCGCAGCGGCATCGTCGCCGGCCGTCCCGACCCAGCGGAGGAGGTCGTAGTGGATCCGCCCGACGTCCACGCCGACCGGCCGGCCCACGGACGCGCCGCCCAGCACGATATCGATGACGCCACGCGGCGCGAGGAGGTCCTGCAGTGCCTCGATGCGGTCGGCGTCGGCGCCGAGATAGATCACGTCGTCGAACCGCTCGCCGGCGAGCGCCGCGAGGTCGGCGAGGCGGCGGCTGGCGATCTCGCGGGCGCCGAGGATCCCGGCGAGCTCCGTCGCCTGTGCCTCGGCGGCGAGAACGGCGACGACCGAGCTCGGTCGCGCCTCGGCGACGAGCGTCTCGAGTCCGGTCAGGGCCCGGCCCGCCTCGGCGAGGACCAGGAGTCGCCCGCCTGAGGTGAGCGTGCCGCGCTCCCGGCTCGCGTAGGACTTCTCGACGCAGGCCCACGGCTCGAGCAGCGCGACCGCGGAGCCGGACGGCTCCTCGTCCACCGGGATCAGGAACCGCTCGCCGTCCGCCGGATCGAGGAGCATCCGCTCGTCGAGGAGGACGTACTCCTGGAGGCCGCCCTCGAAGTTGTAGCCGAACGCGGCATTGGCGCCGGCCGTCGGCAGGTGGCGGTAGTCGGTCTGGACGAGGACCCGCTCCCCCACCCGGTGGCGGGCGACGGCGTCGCCCACGGCGACGATGCGCCCGGCGCACTCGTGGCCGGGGACCAGGGGGAGGTCGCCCGGCGTATAGCTCGGGATCTCCGCCAGGGTCTCGCGCGAGAGGCCGGCGAGCACCTCGCTCTTGCGCGGGTGCGCGGTGAACGCGTGCAGCAGCTTGGTGTCCGAGAAGCAGATGCCCACGGCCTCGACATGGAGGACGAGCTGGGTCGGGCCCGGTCGGAACACCGGCTTGGCGGGGTTGTGGACGACCTCGCCGGGCCCGGTGAACTGGATGGCGTGCTGGGTCTCGGGGAGGGCGGTCACGGGACGGCTCCTGTCGCTGCTGGTCAACTGAGCATGACCTGGCCACCGGTCACGGGCAGCGCCTGGCCGGTCTCGTACTGCTGGGCCACGAGGTAGTGGAGGGCTTCGAGGACGTCCGCCGGGGTGCAGCCGCGGCCCATGGGGACCTTGACCTCATAGGCGCGGCGGACATCCTCGATGGTGGTTGCGCCAGGGACCTTGCCCTCGCGCAGGTACTGGACAAACAGCCCGTTTTGCGGGTCCGCCCACAGCGGTCCGTCCAGGAAGTTGCCCGGGCAGATCGCGTTGACCTTGATGCCGTCGCCGATGAGCTCGATGGCGAACGACTGGGTCAGGCCGATGCCGCCGAACTTGGAGCCGGCGTAGGCGCTGTTGCGGCTTGATCCCTGGAGGCCGGACTTGGAGTTGATCTCGATGACGTCGCCCTGCCAGGCGGGGTTGGCACGATGCTGCGCGGCCATCACCGGGGCGGCGTGCTTCACGGCCAGGAAGTAGCCGC
>JANNHX010000235.1:0-2648 GCA_031404615.1 Chloroflexota bacterium | reverse complement strand
GGCGGGCCGAGGCGGAGGTCGGCGGGGGACCTGCCCCGGCCGTGGCCGGATCCGTGGCCGGATCCGTGGCCGGGGCACCTGCCATCGGCGAGGCGCCGGCCATCGGCGAGTCGCCGGCCGCACCACCGCCCGGCGATCGGGAGCGGGACGCCTGGGTGGTGCTCGCCGGCGTCGAGGGCGTGGGGCCCGTCTCGTTCGGGCGGCTGCTGGAGGCGTACGGCAGCGCGCTGGCGGTCCTGCGCCTCGCGGCCGACCCGGGCGCCGCCCGGGACCTCGTCGCCGCCACGAGTGACCCGGACGGCGGGTCGGCGACCCTCACCCCGGCGGCCGCGGCCGCCATCCGCGCGGCCGCCACCCACCCGGAGCTCGCCCTGGAGTCGGTGCGCCGCTCGGGGGTCCGGGTCATCACGCTCGCGGACGAGGGCTACCCGTCCCGGCTGCGGCTGATCGACCTGCCCCCGCCGGTCCTCTTCCTCGACGGCGATCCGGCCTCGCTCGACCGCCCTCGCGCGGTCGCCATCGTCGGCACGCGGCGGCCCACCGAGACGGGCCGGGCGATCGCGGGCCGGATCGCAGACGGCGTGGCGGCGCTCGGGGCGACGGTCGTGTCGGGGCTCGCGCTCGGCATCGACGGGGCGGCACATGCCGCGGCGGTCCGCGCCGGGACGCCCACCGTGGCGGTGATCGGCGGCGGCCACGAGCGGCTCTACCCGTCGGCGCACCGGGTCCGGGCCCGGGCGATCGCCGCCGGCGGCGGTGCCGTGCTCTCCGAGTTCCCACCGGACACGCAGCCGAGCCGCGGGACGTTCCCCCGCCGCAACCGGATCATCAGCGGGCTCGCGGACGCCACGATCGTCGTCGAGGCGGGCGCGCGCAGCGGCGCCCTCACGACCGCGGCCTGGGCGCTGGAGCAGGGGAGGGGGCTGCACATCGTCCCCGGGCGCCTGGACGACCCGGCCGTCGCCGGCTGCCTCGCGTTCCTGCGCGAGGCGGGACCCGAGGCGCGGATCGTGTCCGGCATCCCGGAACTGCTCGAGGACCTCGGCCTGCTGACCGAGCGCGGACGGACCGGCATGCTCGGCGCGGGTCTGCAGGCGACCCTCACTGGCATGGAGCGGGCGGTCGCGACGCACCTCGCAGCCGGCCGCGGCACCGTCGACGAGCTCGTCCTTGCGACCGGAGCGCGGAGCGCGACGGTGCTCGGGGCGCTGACCTCCCTCGAGATCCGCGGCCTGGTCGTGGAGGCGTACGGGCGGTACCGCGCGGCCGGCTCGCTCGCCGGCTCGGGCGGACGGGCGTCGGTCCGGGTGCCGTCCGTACGCGGTCGCGGGCGCCCCCGCGCCGCGTGACCGGAGGCACGCTCGGCACGTGACGCGCCCCTGCGGCGGTTGCCTGCCCGCGAACGACGGTGGTACGCTCCCCCAAGCCCCAGCCGGCAGCCCGCCGGCCCTCGTCCCCGGGTGTCGGCTTCCGCGTGACGGCGGATGTCCCCGGCGGGCCGTTTGGAGGATGACGTATTGCGGAAGCTCGGGGCGACCCTGCTCGCGCTGCCCGTCCTCACCCTCGTCTACCTCGCGGTCCTCGGCCGCGCAGGCATGGCGCGGATCGGCGCAGGCGTCGCGGCGGCCGTCGTTGTGTCGCTCGTGGTGCTCGCGAGCCTCCCGCCCGCTCCGAGCAGAGCCGTCCCCGCCCCGAGCAACCCGCCCGCGGTCGACGCCCGCATCCTCGACGCTGTCACGACCGGTCACGGACTCACGCAGCCGTTCGTCGTCGAGTTCGATGCGCCGATGGACGTCGCGTCCGTCGCCGCGGCGCTCCGCCTCGCCCCCGAGTCCGCCATCTCCTTCGGGTGGGACGATGCCGGCCGGGTGTTGACGATCGAGCCGGTCGCCGCCTGGACACCCGACACCCTCTACACGCTGACCGTCGCGCGGTCCGCCCGCGCGGCGGACGGCGGGGCGCTCACCCAGGATCTGCGGTCGGCGGTCCTCACGGCGCGCGCCGGCACCGCGACGCTCAGCGCGACGCGCGCGACCGGAGACCGGGTCCGTCTCGACGCAGCATTCCGGATCACGCTCGACCGGCCGGCAACCCTCGCCGCGGTCCAGGCGGCCGTCCGGACGCAGCCCACCCTCGACGGCACCGTCACCGCGAGTGATGCGAGCGACGTGTTCGTCTTCACCCCGGCGGCCAGGCTTGCCGCCAACAGGATCTACCAGCTGTCGCTCACCGGGCTCGTGGATGCCGACGGCGTGCCGTTCACGGACCCGCCGACGCTCTCGGTCCGCACCGCGGAGGCACCCGCGGTCGTCCGGTTCCGCCCGCGGGCCGGGGATGATGCGGTCGAGCGAACCGCCGCCGTCTCGGTCCGCTTCACGGAGCGCATGGACCGAACGAAGACCGCGGCCGCATTCCACGTGACCGTCGCGGGCAAGGAGCTCAAGGGCGACGTCTCCTGGGCCGAGGCGGGGCGCGTCCTCGTCTTCGTTCCTGCGGACCCCCTCCCGTACAGCGCCAAGGTCCAGGCCCGCGTCGACGTGTCGGCAGCCTCGAAGGCCGGCACCCCGATCGCGGCCGCAGCCACCGGGGCGTTCACGGTCGAGGCCAAGCCCAAGCCCAAGGCGAAGCCCAAGCCGGTCACCAGGCCC
>JANNHX010000234.1:0-2614 GCA_031404615.1 Chloroflexota bacterium | reverse complement strand
GACCGAGAAGGGCGAGAACCTCCACCCGGAGGACGGCTCCTACTTCCCATGCATGATCGCCGCGCGAATCGAGGCCGGGACGGGCGACTCCGGCGGTGCGGTCCTCGTCCGTGGGATCCCGGCGGGTGTGACGAGTCGCAGTTTCGGCGGTTGGCTCGGGTTCACGCCACTGGCCGAGGGACTGGCGCAGCTGGGGCTGGAGCTGTGCACCACGCCCGACTGCGGGCTCGTGCCGCCCGTGGCCGATCCGAGCGGAAACGACCGGTAGCGACTCATCCCATTCCTGTCCGATGGTCCGTTGGTACGGCCGCGACGATCAGGACAGCCGGAGCTCCGCTGGCGTCATGAGTTGCAGGGTGTCGGACAGCGCACCGCGTTCTGCGTCGCGATAGACGGCGGTCGTGAGGTACTTCAGCCCGCTGTCGACCAGGAGGGTGACGACGGTCGCCGCCGGACCCAGGCGCTCCGCGAGGCGGAGCGCGGCGGCAACGTTCGCGCCCGATGAGGCACCCGCGAAGAGCGCCTCCTCGCGGGCAAGCCGTCGGGCCATCTCCTCGGCGTCGTGGGTCGTGACGCTGATGAGCTCGGAGGCGTCGGCCGGATCCCACATCGGCGGCGTGAACCCGATCCCGATTCCTTCGATCCCGTGCGCACCCGTCCGCCCTTCGCTGAGGATGGGTGACTCGGCCGGTTCGACCGCCACCGTGATGATGTCGGCCCGATGCCGGCGCAGGGCCGCCGTCACGCCGTGGATCGAATGTGCGGTGCCGACGGAGTGGACGAAGGCATCGATCCGACCGCCGGTCTGGTCCCAGATCTCGTCGCCCAGCGGTGTCGGACACCAGTCGAGGCCCATCGCGGCGCCGACGTCCCGGGACCAGACCCAGCCTGGCTGGAGGGTGGAGCGACCGACGGTGCCATGACCGAAGCGCGCCATGTCCACGCGGCCCCGGGGGAGGTTGCGGGTCTCGTGGGCATCGTCCATTGACTGGATCTGGATCCGCGAGTTGTGCTCCTGTGTCATCTGTCGGACCTCGGAAAGGGACGTTCCCTGGACACCTGCCGGAGGCGGGCGACCACCCAGGCTCGCGTCTTCGCGGGCCACGTCAAGTACCCTCCGACCATGCCGAGCATCGGCGACAGCCTGGCCGGGAGGTACCGCCTCGACGCCCTGATCGGGTCGGGTGGGTTCGCCACGGTGTTCCGCGCCCGTGACCTGCGGCTTCAGCGTGACGTCGCTGTCAAGGTCCTGCTCGCCAACCACGTGGCCGACCCGGTCGTCGCCGCGCGGTTCGAGCAGGAGGCACGGGTGCTCGCCACGGTCGGCCATCCGAACGTGGTCGCCGTCCATGACGTCGCCCCGGGCGACCCGCGGGCCGCCCAGGAGCCGTTCATCGTCATGGAGCTGTGCGACGGGGGCTCCCTGGCCGACCGCATGGCCGCTTCGGTGGACGGGGCACTCGAGCCGGACGAGATCGTCCCGATCCTCGTGGACGTCGCGGCAGGCCTCGCCGCGCTGCACGCCATCGGGATCGTCCACCGGGATCTCAAGCCGTCGAACATCCTCCTGTCCGACGGTCGGGCACGGATCGCGGACCTCGGGATAGCCACTGGCGGCCCGAGCGAGCTGACCGCCGTCGGGACCACCATCGGCACGCTCGTCTATCTCGCGCCGGAGCAGCTCGCGGGCGAGCCGGCAAGCCCCGCGAGTGACGTCCACGCCCTGGGGGTTGTCGCGTTCCTCGGCCTGACCGGCACGCCTCCCCGCCCGGGCGGGAGCGTCACGGACGTGGTCGCCGCGAGCATCCTGCCGGACCCGCTGGTCTCCGCGGTGCATCCAGGCCGCGGGTCGGCATTCGATGCGGCGATCGCTCGGGCGCTCGCCGCCGATCCATCCCGGCGTCCCACGGCGGCTGACCTCGGGACGATGCTCGCCTCGGCGCTCGAGCGCTGGCGGGCCCGGTCGGGGTCGCTGGCGCCGGTGCTGGGCACGCCGGCGCCGGTGGCGGGGGACGACGCGACCACCCTGGTCGACGTGGCTCTCCCGCGATACGGGGATCCGACGGGGGAGGATGCCGCCACGCCGCACCGCGAGGGGCGGTTGATCGCGGCGGCGGGCGCGCTGTTGGCCGCCCTGCTCCTCGGGCTGGTGGGCTACCTGCTCCTGGGGTTCGGCGGCTCGGGCGGGGGGGAATCCCCCTCCGCCTCCGGCGCGAGTGCCTCGGCTTCCCTGGCCACGCCGCCGACCGCAGGACCGCCATCCCCGTCCGCGGCATCCACTGCGCCCAGTCCGACACCGACGGTGTCCGCCGACGCGTATGGCGATGCCCGCGCCGCGAGCGATGAGATGCGGGCGGCGATCGAGGTCGCCCGCGGACCTGGCGGCCTCAAGGGGCGCGAGGTCAAGGACCTCGAGAGCCGCCTCTCACGGTTCGACCGGGCGCTCGACAAGCAGGATCCGACCGCAGCGCGCGACGAGGCGGACACCCTGGCCACCCAGATTGTCAGGCTGATCGACGAAGGTGCCGTTGACGCCCAGGCTGGCGTCCAGCTCGGGACCGCCGCCGATCGCCTCGTCGCCGCCGCGAACGCCCTGCCTGGCTGACGCGATCCG
>JANNHX010000233.1:0-7542 GCA_031404615.1 Chloroflexota bacterium | reverse complement strand
TACGCGCTGAGCAACGGCGGGTCGCTGGTGTCGCTCCTCGCGTATCCGCTGCTGATCGAGCCCCGGGTGGGTCTCGCGGATCAGCGGACCCTGTGGGGCGCCGGCTTCGCCGCGCTGGCCTGCCTCATCGCGCTCTCGGCGTGGCGCCTGCGCGCCGCGGGACCCGCCGCGACCACCGACGCCGCGACCACCGATGCCGCGACCCCCGAGGTCGTATCTGTACCCGGTGCCGCACCCGCACCCGCCCTCGAGCCCCTGCCGGCCCTCGGTTCAGGCGCCCCGCCCACGACTCGCGATCGCCTCCGGTGGATCGTCCTGTCCGCGATCCCCGCCGGCCTCCTGTCGGCCGTCACCAACCTCGTGACGACCGATCTCATCTCGGCGCCGCTGTTGTGGGTCGTGCCGCTCGCCGTCTATCTCGGGTCATTCGTGGTGGCGTTCTCGGCGCGCGGCCGCCGGATCGTGCCGCTGTTCATCACGCTCGCGCCCGCCGCCCTGACCCTGCTCTGGGTCCCGATCGGGTCCGCCGCGGGCTGGCCGATCCTGCCCCTGCTGCTGATCGAGTATGCCGGCCTCGGGGTCGTGGCCATCGCCCTCCACGGGCGCCTCGCCGACCTCCGACCCGATGCCCGCCACCTCACCGGCTTCTACCTCGTGATGTCGGCGGGCGGCGCGCTCGGCGGGGCGTTCGTCGCCCTGGTCGCACCGGTGGCCTTCGATGGGGTCTGGGAGTACCCGATCCTGATCGCCGGCGCCCTCCTCGCCCTCGCCGTCACCGCGCCGCCCCGGCCGGCCCGTCGACCCACCGTTGCGCTCCTGTCCGGCGCCCACCTCCGCCTTCTGCCGTACGTCGCGGTCGTGCTGCCGCTCCTCGTGTTCATGGCCGCGACGGACGCCCTCGGGTTCGAGGCGGCGTCGCGCTGGGCCCTTGTCGGCGCGCTCGTGCTGCTGTTCGGTGGCGTGCCCCGGTTCCTCGCGCTCACGACCTCCGTCGTCCTCATCCTCGCGACCTTCGTCCTGCCGCCGCCCGTCCTGTTCCGGGACCGGAGCTTCTTCGGGGTCACCGAGGTCACCCGCGACGAGACGTCCACCACGCTGTTCCACGGGACGACCGTCCACGGCCAGGAGTGGCTCGACCCGGCGCGCCGCGACGACCCGCCCAGCTACTACGCCCGATCCGGACCGGTCGGCGACATCTTCTCGGTCTGGGGCGAGCGGCCGCCGGGCGCGGTCCGCGTCCTCGGCCTCGGGGCCGGGACCCTCGCCGTCTACGCCCGTCCCGAGGACGACCTCGCGTTCTACGAGATCGACCCGCTCGTGGCCGACGTCGCCGCGGACCCCGGGTTCTTCACCTATCTCTCCGGGCGTGTGCCGCCGGCGGAGGTCAGGATCGGCGATGGGCGGCTGCTGCTCGCCGCCGAGCCCGACGACACCCTCGGGCTCGTGATCATGGACGCCTTCTCGTCCGATGCCGTACCGGCGCACCTGATCACCGTCGAGGCGCTGGGCGACGCTGACCGGGCGCTCGTCGCCGACGGGATCCTCGCCGTCCACGTCTCCAACCGCTACTACGACCTGGGACCACCGGTCGCGACGGCACTCGCGTCGCTCGGGCTCACCGTCCTGGAGCTGCAGTACGTCCCGACACCCGAGGAGGCCGCCGTCGGCGCCGGCCTGGCCCACTTCGTGCTCGGGACACGCGACCCGGCGGTCCTCGCCGTGCTGACGGAGCGGGGCTGGGTCCCGGCGCGCATGGGCGCGGTGCCCCTGACCGACGACTTCCCGGACCTGCTGCGGTACCTCGGGCGGTAGGCGCACGCCCCCGCCGCGGAACCCTACGCCCGATCGCGGACCTCGAGCCGGTCGCCCACGGCCGTCTCCGACGCGTCGATCGTGCCCACGGGCAGCTCCAGCACGCCGTCCGCGCCCCGGACCAGCCACACGACCCCCGTCCAGGCGCGCAGCCTGCGGTGGACGGATTTCACGCGCCGCGAGCCGTCGGCCTCGGGCTTCGAGACGAACACCGCGTCGATGGGAAAGCGCATGAACATCATGTGGATCCCGTTGCTCGCGGGCAGCCAGAGACCGTCCCCCAACAGCAGCGAGGGACGGCCCATGAGGCCCATGAACTTGCCCCACAGCGAGGCCGCGGTCTCCAGGTGTTCGGCCAGGACCGTGTCGCGGTCGAGGTTGCGCGCGACGCCGCGCGTCCCGGAGCCGGATCCCACGCGTCAGCTACGTCGTGCCGCTGAGGCCGGTGATGATCAGGATGATGGCCGGGCCCAGGATGACGATGAACAGCGACGGGAAGATGCACCCGACGAGCGGGAACAGCATCTTGATCGGCGCCTTGGCCGCCTGCTCCTCCGCCCGCTGGCGGCGCTCGATGCGCAGCTGCTCGGACTGGACCTGGAGCACCTTGCTGATCGAGACGCCCAGCTGCTCGGCCTGGATGATCGCGCCGATGAAGTTCGTCAGCGCCGTGACCTCGGTGCGCGGGACGATGTCCCGGAGCGCGTCACGTCGCGGTTTGCCGACGCGGATCTCGGCGAGAGCCCGGCGGAACTCCTCGGTGAGGGGTCCCTTCAGCTTCTCGACGACCTTGCCCAGCGCCCCGTCGAAGCCGAGACCGGCGCGAACGGAGATCGTCAGCAGGTCGAGGGCGTCCGGGAT
Organism: Chloroflexota bacterium; assembly: GCA_031404615.1. GTDB lineage: Bacteria > Chloroflexota > Limnocylindria > Limnocylindrales > CSP1-4 > CAIXZV01. The sequence goes on along the minus strand of JANNHX010000233.1, from coordinate 4,869 downwards.
CTGGAGCAGGATCAGCTTCTGGCGCTTCTTGACCCGGCCGCCGAGCCAGAACTCGGGGATCGAGTAGCCGAGGTACAGGCCCACCAGGATCATGATCATGCTCAGCGGGAACCCGCCGAGGATCACGATCGGTCCCGGGAAGACGAACAGGGCGGTGAACAGGCCGCCGCCGATGACGGCGCCGATGGTCTTGATGCCCATCCAGTCCGCGACCCGCAGGTCACCCGGGTTGCCTGCGAGCGCGAGCCGCTTCTCGGTCGATTGGGTGAACGATGTGCTGGCCATCTTCGACGCGCGGTTGGACATGCCGGCCATGAGCGGGCGCAGCGTGCGGTCGATGAGCGGAGCCTGCAGCTCCAGCTCCTCGAGGTTCTTGGCCTGCATGTTGCCCAGCTGGTTCAGGCGTGCCTGGACCGGGTCCACGGACGGATTGCTGGCGAGTCCGATGAAGATGAGGAGGATGGCTCCGGCGGCGAGGGCCGCGATGAGCAGGGCGATCGGTGTCATCGGCTAGACCTCGATGTCCACGATCTTGCGGATGAACATGAAGCCCATGAACATTGAGAACCCGCCCACCGCCAGGATGATGACGCCAAGAGGAAGGCCGCCGACGGCGACCCGGTTGTCGAACATCGGCTTCATGAACTCGGGGGCGGCGATGAACAGGAAGCCGGCGAGGCCGATCGGCAGGAAGCCGACGACGTAGCCCGACAGGCGCTGCTGCGCCGTCAGGGTCCGGATCTCGCCCTTGATGCGGACCCGCTCCCGGATGGTGAACGCGATCGAGTCGAGGATCTCCGCGAGGTTGCCGCCGACCGTGTGCTGGATGGCGATCGCGGTGGCCATCAGCTCCAGGTCGTCGGACCGCACCCGGCGGACCATGTTCTCGAGGGCCGTGTCGAACGAGAGGCCCAGGTTGACCTCGCGGATGACGCGCCCGAACTCCGTGGAGACCGGCGGCCGCGACTCGCGGACCACCAGCTCGATGGCCTGCAGGAACGAGGAGCCGGCGCGCAGCGCGTTCGCGATCAGGGTGATCGTGTCCGGCAACTGCTTGTTGAAGGCGTTGAGGCGGCCGTTCTTGCGGCGGCCGAGCCAGAAGCGCGGCGCGAAGAAGCCGATGAAGGCACCCACCAGCAGCAGGATCGGGTTGCCGAGCGTGGGGATGATGAAGGACAGCAGGAACATGGCGACCGGCACGCCGAGCGTGGTGCCGGCCCAGATCATCAGGTACTCGCTGGGCTTGAGCTTGACGTCCGCGCGCGCGAGCTCGCGGGCAAGGTTGGCGCCGAAGTCGCGCTGCTCGACGACCTTGTTGAGCTGCGCCAGCGCCTGGCTGGACTGGAGGGCGGCGCCCAGGCCGCCCTCGCCGCTGGTGGTGGCGGCCGGCTTGTCCGGCTTGCTGGAGGCATAGCGCTCCAACCGGGCATTGATGCCGGACCCGCCCCCGGACATCGCGATCCCCACCGCGATGAGCAGGATCGCGAGCGCCGCGATGCCGGCGATCGCGAGGGTCATGGTGTCCACGGTGTGACGGCCTCCCTACACTAGTAGCTGAAGCCGAACAGGCCCGGCGGCAGGTGAATGCCCTGGACCTCGAACTTCTCGACGAACTTGGGCCGGATGCCGGTCGGCTTCAGGCGGCCCTGGATCTTGCCCTCGACGACGCCCGTCTGCTCGAACACGAACACGTCCTGCATGACGATGACATCACCCTCCATGCCCTGGACCTCGGTGATGTTCGTGATGCGGCGGGTGCCGTCCTTGAGGCGGGCCTGGTGGACGATGAGGTCCACCGCGGAGGCGATCTGCTCGCGGATGGCGCGGACCGGGAGGTCGACGCCGGCCATGAGGACCATCGTCTCGAGGCGGGAGAGCATGTCGCGCGGGCTGTTGGCGTGGCCCGTGCTCATGGAGCCGTCGTGGCCCGTGTTCATGGCCTGGAGCATGTCCAGCGCCTCGCCGCCGCGGCACTCCCCCACGATGATGCGGTCGGGGCGCATGCGCAGCGAGTTGCGGACGAGCTCGCGGATCGGGATCTGGCCCTTGCCCTCGATGTTGGCCGGCCGGGACTCGAGGGTCACCACGTGCTCCTGGCGGAGCTGGAGCTCGGCGGCGTCCTCGATCGTCACGATGCGCTCGTCGTTCGGGATGAACGAGGAGAGCACGTTGAGCGTCGTGGTCTTGCCCGAGCCGGTGCCGCCGGAGACGAACAGGTTGAGGCGCGCCTCGACGGCGGCCCGCAGGAACTCGAACATGTCCGGGGTCGCCGTCCCGAACCGGACGAGGTCGTCAACCGTGAACGGGCTGGCGGAGAACTTCCGGATGGTGATGACGGGGCCGACGAGCGACAGGGGCGGGATGATGGCGTTGACGCGGGAGCCGTCCGTGAGGCGGGCGTCGACCATCGGGCTGGACTCGTCAACGCGGCGGCCGATCGGGGCGATGATCCGATCGATGATGCGCATGACGTGGTCGTCGTTCTGGAACACCACGTTGGTGAGCTCCAGGCGGCCGCTGCGCTCGATGTAGACCTGGCGCGGGCCGTTGACCATGACCTCGGAGATGCTCTCGTCGCGGAGGAGCGGCTCGAGCGGCCCGAGACCGATGATCTCGTCCGTGATCTGCTCGAGCATGCGCACACGCTCGGCGCGGGTGAGGGCGAGGCCCTCCTCGTCGATGACGCGGCCGAAGATCTCCTCGATCTGGCGACGCACCTCGACCTGGTTGGAGAGGTCCAGCTTGGGGTCCAGGTCCTGGATCACGCGGTTCTGGATCCGGAACTTGACGTCCCGGAAGGACTCGCGGACCGGGGCCTGGGTCATGAGCCGGCCCTGCGTCGCGGACACGGGCGGCTGAGCCCCACCGCCGGCGCCACCCTGGGCGGGAACCGGCACGTTGGATCCATCCGTCCCCGGTCCGGCGCCGGGACGGGCGCTTTCGATGCGCTTCAGGAGACTCATCGGCTATACCCCTTCGGCCTGTGACGGCCGCTTCGTCGCTGCCACGTCATCGCCACGCAAACAGGGACTTCTTCTGTGCGCTCTTCTTGGCCGGCTCGCCGGCCTCGGCGGAGCGGGTGCCCGCGACCGCCTGCGCGAGCCGCAGGACGTCCTGGGACACCTGCGCCTCACGGTTGGACAGGAAGAACGGCACACCCCGGTTCAGTGCATACACCACGCTCCGGCCATCGGAGACGATGGTGTGGTCCACGCGCCGGCCGATCGAGTGCTCGACGTCCGCGACGCGGATGCCCAGCGAGGAGTCGGCGCGGTTGAGCACGAGGCGGACCTTCTCCGGCCCGTAGCCCAGCTGCTCCGCCACTTCCAGGAAGAGGCGGATGTTCTTGATGGACGTGATCTCGAGCGACAGCATCGTGAGCACGGTGTCCGCAAGATCCAGGATGGCGAGGGTGGTGTCGTTGAACGTCGACATGCAGTCCACCACCACGAGGTCGTGCGTCGCGCGGAGCGCTTCCAGCATGCGCTTGACGCCGGGAGGCGTGATCAGCTCCGCCATCTCGGGAGAGGGCGGAGCCAGCAGCACGCGGATGCCGGCGGAGTGGTTGATGAGGAAGGTGTCGAGGGACTCGGGCTCACCGGCCTCGAGCTCCGGGATCAGGTCCGCGATGGACTTGTTCTTGGGGTTGAGGTTGAGCAGCACGCCGACGTCCCCGAACTGGAACGAGGCGTCCACCAGGCAGGTGCGCTGGCCGAGCTCCGTGGCGGCGGCGACGGCAAGGTTGACCGCGAGGGTCGTCCGGCCGACGCCGCCCTTGGGGCCGAAGACGGCGACGATGCGGCCCGGCTCGCCGTCCTCGCGGACGGCCGAGGCCGGCTTGGGCGCCGCGCCGCCGCCACCGGCGGCCGCGGGCTGGACGGCGATCCGGGCGAGCTTTTCGCGCTCCCGGGTATAGACCTGCCGGATCGAGGAGGTCAGCTCGTCGCTGGAGAACGGCTTGACCAGGAACTCCCGGGCCCCTGCCAGCATGGACCGGCGGAGGTAGTCCGCCTCGCCCTGCACGGACATCATCACGACGGCGGCACTGGGGACCGCGGCCGCGAGGAGCTCCGTGGCCGCGATGCCGTCCATGTCTGGCATGTTGATGTCCATGAGGACAACGTCCGGCTTGAGCTGGGCCGCCATCTCGAGGGCTTCGCGCCCGGACGCCGCCGCCCCGACGACCTCGAAGTCCGTCTCGAAGCCGAGCAGCTTCGAGAGGTGATCGCGGGTCTCCGGGATGTCATCGACGATGAGGACGCGGATCTGGTCTGCCATGTCCTGGTGGATCTGACCTCAGGGGCCGGTATGGCGGCGGGTGGGGCGGCGGCGCCGGGGTCGCCCGATCGGCCGGCTGGTCACCGGCCGATCGCGACGGCTTGGCGTCGAGGGTTCGCTAGGGCTTCGGCGAGGGGGTGGGCTCGGTGCCCGGGATGTAATCCGGAACGAGCACCTGGACCACCTGCGGGGGCAGGACGGCCCGGTCGTCCACCATGCGCTTGAGCGTGATGCCGGTCGTCGCGACGACGGGGCAGTAGGTCACGCCGTCGGCAGGCTTCGTCGTGCAGTCCTCGGAGGACCGGAGCACCAGCGTGATGCTGCCGTCGAGCTGGCTGAACTTGATCACCTCGGCGTCCTGGAGCGGCACGGCGAGGATGACGATCTGCTGCTGGCCGTTGAGTGCGGTGTCGGTGCCGTCCGGGGCCGCGCTCGGATCGGGGTTCGCGTTGTCCGGGGGCGGCGGGAGGAGCGTGCCGAGGACCTGGAGGCCCTGGGACAGCACCTTGACGGACGTGGGGTTGTAGAGGCCGGGGTCGACCTTCTTGTAGCCGAAGCCCTCCACGTCCAGGAACGGCACCACGAGCGGGA
>JANNHX010000232.1:0-1742 GCA_031404615.1 Chloroflexota bacterium | reverse complement strand
GCCAGGGCGTCGGGATCGTTGGTGTTGCCGGCGATTGCCGGGCCCGGGGGTCCGCCACGTGACCGACGAGGACCGCGTTCTGCGGTTCCGCGCCGAGCGTCTCCAGGTCCACGGAGCCGCGGATCAGCGGGTTGAGGAACGGCCCGGTCGGCGGTCGCCCGCTGAGCGTGATCGGGATCGTCTGGTTGTCGCGCAGGAGGAACACCCAGTCCTCCCCACAGCGTGGGAGCAGCGGCGACAGGCTGGACGACCCGGGGCATGGCATGAGCATCTCGCGGGACGTCAGCCAGCCGCGGACGGCGAACTCACGACCATCGGCGACCCTGATCGGGCCCGCGAGGGCTTCATCGACCGTCAGAACCGGCAAAGCGGAGCACCGTGGCCGCGGCCGTGGGCGCCGGCACGGCCGGCGGGTTCTCGCCCTCGCCACGCTGGCCGACGACGGTGCCGTCCCCGTCCAGCCAAAGGATCTCCGTGCCGCGACCGCTCCGCCTCTCCACCGTCCAGTCGACGTGCGTCTCGACCCGCCACAACACGTCGCCCTCGCGGCCGAGGGTCCAGGAGCAGGTCACCGGCACGCCGCCCCCGAGGTCCCCGCCGCTGCTGAACGTGATGAACGTCTCGCGCTCGACGCCCGGCTGGTCCGGCTGGCAGGTCAGGTGGTTCTCGCCCGCGAGCTGCCGGAAGCCGCGGCTGAAGGCCGCACCCTCGGCCGCGATGGCGGCCCGGGCGGCCGCGATGCCCGACTCGTCACCGGGCGGCAGGGCCCGCGGGGGCCGGTTGAATGCGAACGACGCGACGAGCGCCACGGCCGCCGCGCGGGCCTCGGCCGACCCGGGGTCCCGAGCGAGGACGTCGATCGTGACCGCGTTGGTGAGGCTCGTCGGGAACCCGATCGTCCACGAGAGCGACAGGTCGGCGCGATAGAAGTCCTCGGCGGTGACCGCAAGCTCGTCAAGGATGGTCGGCATCCCCCCGACCGACACCCGTCGCGTCGTCCCGTTCTCGATATCCGGGCGGTCGAGGATCGAGTCCGCGCGGAACCCTCTCGTGCCGACGAAGACGCGGATCGTGCCTGGCTCGAGCGGCTGGCCGTAGACGCAGTTGATGTCGACGTGGTCGGACCCGCACGAGGCCGGGACGGGCAGCGTGCCGAGCAGGGCGATCTCGGACCCGCCGCTGAACGCCGCAAAGGAGTCGCTGACGGTCCAGCCGGACGGGAAGTCGAACCGGAAGTCGTCGGTGAGGAAGGTCGAGGTGCCGTCGGCGCCGGGATCGACGCGGAACGACGAGCCGACGAACGGCCCGCCGCGGACGAGCCACGGCCCCGCGATCACGACCGCGGCGACGACCGCGGTGAAGGCCAGCGAGACGCCGGTGATCGCGAGCGCCCACCGCCGCCGCCCGCGCGAGACGTGGCCGGCGAGGCCGTCACGAACGGATGCCAGGACGCTGGCCGGGGCCTCGGCCGGCACGAGCGAGGCGAACGCGGCCTCGAGCCGCTCGTCCGTCCAGGACGGCCGGCCGTGGTGCTCAGCCATGCCGCGCCCCCTGGTCGAGCGCCCGCTCCAGGGCACGGCGCGCCGCGAACAGCCGCGACTTGGCGGTTCCCTCAGGGATGCCGCCAATCCGTGGCTCGTTCTCGTCCTCGTCTGCCTCGCGCAGTTCATGGTCGTCCTCGACGCGACCGTCGTGAACGTCGCGTTGCCGTCGATCCAGACCGACCTGAAGATGAGCCAGGT
>JANNHX010000231.1:0-2857 GCA_031404615.1 Chloroflexota bacterium | reverse complement strand
AACTGGCGGGCACTGGCGAACCGGCGCAGGTCGCCGGCCTCGGCGGCGATCGTGACCGCCGAGAGGAACCCGATGCCCCGGATCGCCTGGAGCGCGGCTGTCAGCTCGGCCTGCGGTCCGGTGGCCGCGGTCTGCACCAGGGCGGTCTCGAGCCGCTTCACCCGCTCGGTCGCGGCGCGCGCGACGGAGCGGTAGTCATCGAGCACGACCTGGTCGGCCACCTCGGCGAACGTGACCCGCTCGAGCCAGGCCTCGTGGGCGCGGCTCCAGGCCCGGACACCGGCAGGCGGGTAGACCGCCCGGCGCAGCAGGAACTTGGACAGCCGGTGGCGCGCCCGCAGCTGGTCGGCCTTGGCATCGTCGCGGGCGCGGACGAGATCGCGCAGCGCCTCACCCGCCTCGTCGGGGATCCAGACCGGTGTGAGGTCGCCGCTGCGCAGCAGTCGGGCGAGCTTGGCCGCGTCCCGGCGGTCGGTTTTCACCCGGTCGCCGGGCTTGGTCGGGATGAGCGACGGCGCGACGACGATGCACTCGATGCCCAACGTCGTGAGCTGGCGGTGGAGCGCGTAGCCGGTCGGGCCGGCCTCGTACGCGACGCTCAGCCGGGTGTCCAGGCTGCCGAGCCGGTCGACGAGCCTGCGGATCGCTGCGGTCTCGTTGGGGATCTGGCCATGATCTTCCGGGTCGCCGAACGCGCCGGCCACCGCAACCGTGATCGACGCCTTGTGCACGTCGAGCCCGATGAACCTCGTACCCTTATCCATTGGACCGGCCTCCCGCATGTGGCGCTACGCGGACTGTCTCAAGCGGCCCGCGCAATCCACGATATTGCGCGAGCGCCGGTCCTTCCATGTTGACTAGCGTCCCGCGGCCGCCGTGCGCGGTCCCTTGATCGCCATGTGCATCAGGATCGGCCCTTCCACGCAGGGCCCGGGGCCCGAAACCCGGGTTTCGTCACGCGATCCCCGCGTGGACACGGCGAATCCGATGCAGATCGCAATCACGGCGAATCACGGCGGGCCACGGCGGGCCTCGGCGGGCATCGCGCGGGCCCGCGCGCCCTCGCGCGGGCCCGGTGCCGTCTTCGGGATCGAGGCCGGGCGCTTCCTGCCGGTCTCAGCCCTCGCTGACGCCCTGGCTCGCGCCCGACGTCCAGCCCGCGGGCGCCGGCCGGTCCAGCGGGCGCCCGTAGGCCATCCACCGGCGGCGGGCCGTGAAGCCAAGGCCCTCGTAGAGCTGGAGGGCGCCGGTCGGGTTCGCTCCGTCGACCCCCAGCCAGGCCTCCGTCATGCCCCGCTCGCGCAGGACCCGGAACGACGCCGCGCACAGCGCCTTGGCGAGGCCCCTGCCGCGGTACGGCCGCCGGACCGAGACGTGCTCCAGCCAGCCGCGATGGATCCCGAGCGCCTCGTTCTCATCGATGAAGATCGCGTTCATCACGACGCCCGCCACCTGGTCGCCGTCCCAGGCGACACACCAGGTCGCGGGCTCCTGGTCCGGCCCGTGGAAGCGCGCCCGGAAGTCGGCCTCCTCGGGGGCGCGGTGGCCCCAGTGGTCCTCGAACGCCTCGTTGTCCGCGTCGAAGATCGCGCGGTACTGGGCTTCCGTGACGGGTCGCATCTCGAGGCCGTCCGGGAGCGGGTGTTCCGGGAGCGCGCCGGTGAGCGGACGGACCATCTCGAAGCCGTAGCGCACCGGGACGTAGCCGAACGAATCCAGCAGGCCGCGGTCGGCGGCCTCGTCGTCGAGCGCGTACGAGCGCATCTCGCGCGGCCCGGGACGCGGATCCGCGGCGCACTCCGCCACGAGGCGTGCGCGCGTGGCGAGGTACAGCGCCGTGCCGAGGCGCCGGCGCCGGACGTCGGGGTGCACGACGCCCGCCGTCTCCGCGACGAGCGAGCCCGACCGGATCACGCGGTAGCCCATGGCGTAGCCCACGAGGCGGCCGTCGATCTCGGCGAGGAGCATGTCGCGGGCCAGCTGGAACGACTCCGAGTCCGCGTACTCGGTCGCGAGGTCCACGCCCGTGCGCACCTCGTCGACGCCGTCCGCGCGCCGGGCCGCGTTCACGACCCCGGCGATGGCATCCCAATCGGCGGGAGTGGCCCGGCGGAACGCCAGGCCGGGGATGGGCGGGGCCTCGGCGACGTGCACCGGGGCACCCTCCTGGGTCATGGTCATCGGTCAGTCCTTCGTGGCCGGCATCGGCTTGCGGTAGGTGATGCTGGTCGAGGCCCGGCGGAAGCCACAGGACTCGTACAGCGCCAGGGCGCGGTTGTGATTGTCGGTGTCCACGCCGAGGTATGCCGAACCGGCGCCCTCCGCGCGCAGGAGCGCGAGGCTCCAGGCGATCGCCGCGCGGGCGAGGCCCTGGCGCCGGTGCCCGGGGTGGGTGCACACGGCATCGAGCAGGCCCCGGATGGACCCGTCCGGCAGGTGTTCCACCATGTTGGTGACGGCGGACGCGGGCTCGTCGCCCCGCCATGCCACGACGACCAGCTCGCGGCGGAACCGGGGGTCCTCGATCCACTCCTCGAGCACGAAGTCGGACGCCTCGTACTCGCCCCAGTGCTCGGCGAAGGCCTTGACCGCCATCGCGTGGACCGCGGGAAGCTCCTCGGGCTCCGGCGCCCGGAGCGTGTAGCCCTCGGGGAGGACGACGACCGGGAGGTCGTCCATGTCGGGCCGGAGCATCTCGGCGTCCCAGCGGACCGCCTCGTAGCCGCCCGCCAGCAGGGCCGCCTCGAGCGACGTGTCGCCCTTGAAGACGTAGTTGGCGAGGTGCGAGCGGCGGTTCGTCGGGTGCTCGCGGGCGAGCTCCGAGCAGCGGCCCTCGGACCAGGCGAGCATGGCCTCG
>JANNHX010000230.1:0-1552 GCA_031404615.1 Chloroflexota bacterium | reverse complement strand
GACGAGGGGGCGGGGGCTGGCGTCGGAGCCGCCCTTCCTCCACTTCCCCTTGGCGAGCTTCCTGGCGATGGTGCTTGGCGCGTTGGGCGGCGGGATGCCCGTGCCGGTGAGGACCCTGTTCTTCATGTCGGCCGCCATCTTCAGGCCCATGAGGCCGAGCGCCCGGCGCAGTTCCATTCCTCGCCCTGCCGCGCGCGTGAACCAGTCGCCGGCGAGGCGGCGCAGCTGCGCCTGATAGGCGACCCGGTGCAGGTCGAAGGTGCCCTGGATGAATGGGCGCGCCGGGATGCGCCCGGGAACGCCGAACTCGTGGATGGCGGCCAGCTGCACGTTGGTGGGCTTCTTCCCTTGCCCTCCTTCGGCGTCTGGGTGCTCCACCGCCGCGGCCGCTCCGAGGATGCCCGCCTTCGCGTGCATGCCCCGCTCGCGCGCCATGCGGTCGGCCTCCTTGAGCAGCTTGGCGAATCCGCGGTCCGCCTCGCGGAGCCGGAACGTCACCCGCACGCCGGCCACGGCTACACCACCATCGTGCTGAGGCCGAGGAGGTCACGGAGGCGCATGTACTCCCGGCCCGGCGCGGTCGACTTGTAGCCGGTCGCGCGAGAGACGGGCTCCACCGCGTAGCTCCGGGAGACCTCGCCCACGGTCTCGCTCGAGACCAGGCCCGGCCCGCTGAGACCCGGCCCCTGGATCTCGGGGTGGGCCGTCATGAGCCGGTGCGCGGCCAGGTGGATGATGCCGAGGTCGTAGAACTTGCCCCACGACGCCGCGCTCACCTGGAGCGCGGCGTCGGCGAGCGCCGCGTCGAACTCTCCGGGGACCGCCACCTGGTAGAGGGCGGGCCAGCGGAGCTTGATGTCGTCGGCGGTGGCGGCCACGGTGGCCTCGAGCTACTTCGGGGCGCTCGGGGCCTTCGGGGTGATCTCCTCGAGCTGGGCCTCGATGGCCTCGAGGACGCCCTTGCGGCTTTCGGCGTCGAACCAGCTCTCCAGCAGCTGGCGGTCGACGGTGTTCGTCACGAGCTCGATGGCCTCGGGCGCCTTCATGGTGGACAGGTCGGCCGCGCTCTTGCCCTTCTGTGGCTTGAGCGTCCCATCCTTGATGAGATGCTGGATGACGGGGATCTTCTCGGCCTTGGCCCACTCGGCCTCGTCGACCTCGTTGATGCCCGGGAGGAGGGCATCGGGGGCCTCATCGGGGCGGCCCGGCTTCTTCAGCTTCAGCTCGGCGACCAAGATGATGCGGGCGGCGGTATTCTCGACGATCACGTGGTGACTCCGGGGTGGGAGGTGGAACTGCCGGAAGGGTGAAGCGGCGCCGCGGGCCCAAGGAGAGCCCGCGGCGCGTTGTGTTGCGCCGTCAGGCGCTACAGCCCGTCACCGACGGTCACGGACATCGGGAACGGGCAGATGACGCCGGCGATGCGCCCCTCGCAGGCGATCTCGACGCCCAGGCCGCGGGCCTCGGGCGGGTTCTGCTCGAACTCGAGCGGGATCTCGAGCGACCGGCCACCGTCGTCGTCGGCATTTCTGTCCATCAGGCCGAATACGTG
>JANNHX010000229.1:0-3392 GCA_031404615.1 Chloroflexota bacterium | reverse complement strand
GCCGCCCGGTCGGACGGGTGCAGCCATGTGCTAAGCGTCCACCCGGGGGTCAACCCCGCTCCCCTGCCGAACGGCCCGCATTCGGGCGCCGGAAGGCCGATGCGATGGGCTCGTCGGTCAAGCAGCCCGTGCTCCATGGCCTGCCGACCCGGTTGCCACGGCTACACTTCCGGGAGCGTCGGCACGGGTCGTCGCGCAGCCGCGGAGGATCTGTGGCCGAGGGGTACGTCATCACCGTCAGCGGTCCGCGGGCGATCGAGACGCTCGGGGTCGTTGACGCCCACGACCATCTCCTGCTCGATTCGCCCGGTATTCCGGGCCAGGCCTTCACCGACCCGGCGAAAGCCATCGAGGAGGTGCTGGACGGGCGCGCCACGGGCATCGGCACGATCGTGGAGATGACGCCCATCGGCCTCGGGCGGGACCCGGCGGGGCTGCGGGCCGTCGCCGAGGCGACCGGCGTGGCGATCATCGGCGCCAGCGGCTACCACCGTGACGCGCACTACCCCGCCGGCCACTGGGTCCACGGCGCGACCGTCGAGACGCTCGCGGACCGGATCGTCTCCGACCTGCGCGTCGGGATGCACCCCGCGGACTGGGCGGACCCGGGCCGGCCGCCCGATGCCGCGCGCGCCGGCGCGATCAAGGGCGGCGCCTCGTACCACCACATCAGCCGCTCCGAGCGGCGCCGCCTCGTGGCCATCGCGGGCGCATCGGCCGCGACCGGCGCCGCGGTCCTTGTCCACACGGAGATCGGCACGGCGGCGCACGAGGTCATCGACCTGCTCGAGTCGGCGGGCGCGCACGCGTCGCGGATCGCTCTGGCCCACCTGGACCGCAACCCGGACTGGGAGCTCCACGCGGAGGTCGCGGCGCGCGGCGTGACGCTCGAGTACGACACGATCGGGCGCACCAAGTACCACCCGGATTCGGTGGTGCTGGACCTCATCGAGGCCGTAGCGGCGGCCGGCCACCTCGACCGGATCGTGCTGGGGCTGGACCTCGGCGCGCGCGGATACCTGCGGGCCTACGACGGCGGGCCGGGCCTGCGGTACCTCATGACGGCGTTCGCGCCGCGGCTCCGGCGGCGGCTGGGCGACGAGGCGACGGCGCGGATCCTGGTCGCGAACCCGGCCCGGTTCTTCGCCATGCCCGGAGCTGGGCCCGCATGAGGGACCGCTACGACGTCGTCGTGGCCGGCGCGGGCTCCGCGAGGAGCGCCGCCGCGATCAGCGCGGCGCGGTTCGGGGCGTCGCTGCTGCTGATGGACCGCCTCGCGTCCATGGGCGGCAACTCCACCGCGGTCCTCGACACGTTCCACGCGTTCTGCGACCCGGAGCGGCCGCTCCGGGTCGTCGGGCTCCTCGTGGCCGGGCGATGCTTCTCCGCGACGCACGACGCGCACGCGTCTGCCCGCTCGATGGCGACCTGCATGGCCATGGGCCAGGCCGCAGGCACGGCCGCGGTGTTCGCGGCAGCCGGGGGGACGGTGCCGCGCGCGGTGCCGGCCGATGCCCTGCGAGAACGACTGGCGCTCGATGGAGCGCTGCTGGAGCCGGCCGTCAACGCCGCCGGCCAGGAGGCCCCTTCATGAGCTCCGCCGACACCCTGCGAGGCGGCCCGGTCGCGGCCGCCATCCGACGCCACCGGCTCATCGTGGTGCTGCGGCGTGTCGGGCCGCAGGCCGCGCTCCTCGCGCTCTCCGCCGAGCTGGCCGATGCCGGGGCCCGGATCTTCGAGGTGACCTTCGACGCGCCAACGGCCGCGGAGGACCTCGCCGCGCTGCACGGCTATCTCACCACGCGGCCGGACGGGCCGTTCCTCGTCGGCGCGGGCACGATCCTGCGGCGCAACCAGCTCGAGGCGGCCCGCCGGGCCGGCGCCGACTTCGCGGTCGCGCCGCTGCTCGACGTCTCGCTGGTCGACACCGCGGTGTCGGAGCACCTGCCGTTCATCCCGGGCGCGTTCACGCCATCCGAAGTGCACACGGCATGGGCGGCGGGGGCGACGTTCGTGAAGCTGTTCCCGGCGTCGGCCGTGGGTCCGGCGTTCGTGCGCGAGCTGCGCGGTCCCTTTCCCGAGGCGGAGCTCATCCCGACGGGCGGGGTCGACGCCTCGAACGCGCGGCTGTACCTCGAGGCCGGGGCCGCGGCGGTCGGCGTCGGCGGGGGGATCACCCGGGCCGATGCCGCGGGCCGCCGGGCGATCGTCGAGGCGGTGCGGGGCGGGGAGGTCGCGAGCCCCGGGGAGGTCGCGAGCCCCGAGGTGGTGCCGGCGTGAGCGGTGCCGGGCGGTTCGCCGGGCGGTCGGTGCTCGTGACGGGGTCGACCGGGATGGCGGCGTCGGCGGCGAAGGCCATCGCGGCCGAGGGCGGCACGGTGTTCGCGGTCTCGCGGACGGCGGCGCACCTCGCGACCCTCGAGGCCGAGATCCGGGAGGCCGGCGGGCGCTGCCTGTGGCACGCCGCGGACCTCCGGCAGGAGGGCGAGGTGGAGGCCGCGTTCGCGGCGTTCGATGCACGGACCGGGCGGCTCGACGCCGTCTACAGCGTCGCTGGGATCTCCGGGCGACGGTTCGGCGACGGGCCGCTCCACCAGGCGACGCTGGAGGGCTGGGAGACGGTCCTCCGGGCGAACGCCACGTCGCAGTTCCTCGTGGCCCGGGCCGCGGTGCGGCGGATGCTCGCCCAGGACCCAGACGCGTCGGGGTCGCGCGGCGCCGTGCTGCTGATGTCGAGCGCGCTCTCGACCCACCCGGCCCCCGCGTTCTTCGCAACCCACGCGTACGCCGCGTCCAAGGGCGCGGTCGAGTCGCTGGCCCGGTCGATGGCCGCCTACTACGCGCCCCACGGGATCCGGGTCAACGTCGTGGCGCCCTCGCTGATCGCGACGCCGATGAGCCGGCGCGCCCAGGACGACCCTGCGATCCTCGCCTACCTCGAGGCCAGGCAGCCCCTCGCCGGCGGGCCCATCGCGGCCGATGCGGTGACCGCAACGGCGCTCCACCTGCTCTCCCCGGAGGCCGCGATGGTGACCGGGCAGGTCGTGGCGGTCGACGGAGGCTGGGGCGTCAGCGAGGCCGGCCCGGCCCGCGAGCCGGGGACGCGACCCGAATAGGTCGACCAACCCGCGTTGTGGGCGGTCGCGGGTTGGCGTACCGTGTGCTGGGGACCGCGGCCGGAGACCGCGGACCCGACCGATACCCCGCCGGAGGACCCATGCGCCGCCCCCGCCTCGCCTTCCTTGGCCTCGTCGCGCTGCTCGCGGCGCTCCTGGCGATGCCCACCGGCGTTCTGGCCGCGGACGCCGTGACCGTGACCGGCACCGTGGTCCGCGACGGGCTGCCGCAGGTCGGCGTGCACGTCACCGTGACCGTCACCGGCGGGGACCTCA
>JANNHX010000228.1:0-2522 GCA_031404615.1 Chloroflexota bacterium | reverse complement strand
TCCTGTTCCGCGACGGCGACCGCCTGCTCGAACAACTGCACCGCATCCTGCACGGCCTGCTGGGAGATCGGGTGCCGGGTCGCGCAGCTCGCGCTTGACAACGCTCTGCTCCACGCCGAACCCCAACGCGTCACGATCGGCGTCCTCGCCGACGCCTCCCATCTGCAACTCCGCGTCGAGGACGACGGCCAGGGGCTTGAGACCGGGGCACCCGAGCGCGCGGCGCGGGCGAACCACCAGGGCATGGCCGACATGCGGCTCCAGGCCGACCTCGTCCGTGCACGGCTCGACGTCACCTCGGCGAGGCCGGGCGGGACCGTGGTCCTCTTCGACTGGGCCGGCTCGTGATCCGGGTCTTCCTTGTCGACGACCACCCCGGGATGCTCGATGCGGGCTTGCGGGCGATCGAGGCCGAGCCCGACATGACCGTGGTCGGCCAGGCCCATCACCGGGCCGAAGCGGAACGTGAGATCAGCGCCACGAGCCCCCACGTCGTCGTGTGCGACGTGCAGATGGGCGGGGACACCGACGGCCTGCGGATCCTCGAGCAGTTCGCCGGCCCCAGCGGTCCCGGGTTCCTGATGCTGTCCGCCTTCGACTACCCGAGCCTCTTCCGGGCGGCCTTCGAGCGCGGTGCCGCGGGCTATGTCCTCAAGACGTCGCAGATGCACGACATCGTGGCGGCCGTCCGGGTCGTCGCCGGCGGGGGAACGGCCTTCAGCGCCGCCTCGATGCGCATCATCCGTCAGTCCCTGCGCCGGCCATCCGAGCGGGAGGTCGAGGTCCTCGAGCTTGTGGCGGCGGGCGCCTCCAATGAGGACATCGCCGAGCGCCTGTTCCTGTCGCTCAAGACCATCGAGAGCCACCTGCGCCGGATGTTCGACCGCTACGGCGTGATGAACCGCACCGAGCTCGCGGTCCTCGCGCTCAAGGAGGGCTGGGTCTCGTCGAGCTGAAGAACGGTCGCGGCGCGGCGTGAGGTCCCAAGTGACTGGCCGAAGGAGTCCTACTGGGGAGGGCGCCGGGCAACCTCGACAAGGATCGGGGTCGCCCACTTGCCGACCACGACCTGGTAGGCGCTCACGTCGTCGAGGCCCTCTGTGGGGTCGGCGCCGGGGAGGGAGCTGGCAAGACGTACTTGACGGCGGTAGGAGTCGCTGCTCGAGGGCATGCGGCAGCGTCACGCCGACGACCTCGATCGGCGACCGGCACTCGCGCGCCTGTCCGCCGCATCGCTCCTCGCCTGCGAGGCGGAGGCGTCGCGGCTCAGGCGCCGGCCCGATCCGGATCGCAGGCGGGCAGCGGCCGGGGTCCTGGGACGTCCTGCCGCGGCCGTACCCGGCGGCCTACGCACGGCTCCGCGAGGCTGAGGCGCTGGTTGCTGCTCGGGGCGATCGTGCCGTTGCGGCCGCGGCGCTTGGCGCTGCTCGCGCGACTGCGACCCGCCTTGGCGCGGCGCCCCTGTTGGGCGAGATCGCGGCCCTCGCGTCACGGGCGAGCCTGCCGGTTCCCGGACGAGACGCAGACCCAGACGCGGCCGTGGCCGGCGACGCGAAGCCCGGGCCCGACGTCACTACGGGGATCGGACTCACGGCGCGCGAGCGTGAGGTGCTGAGCCTGCTGGCGCTTGGAGGAACCAATCGTCAGATCGCCGAGGCGCTGTTCATCAGCTCCAGCACGGCGGGGGTGCACGTGTCGCACATCATCGGCAAGCTCAGGGTCGCGAGTCGGGGCGAGGCGGCCTCCCTCGCGTACCGGCTCGGGATCGTGGACGCCGGGCCGCTCGTGGCGACGTCCGACCCCCCCCAGGCTCGGCCGACCGGTCCCCAACCGAGGACAACCCCGCGATCGACCGCTGAGCGGGACGACCTGGCGCCGATCCGAGCGTGGCTACGAGGAGTGGCGGGCTCCTGCGCTCGTGGAGTGCGCGCCGCTGTGCTCGGCCGGGGACGACGGCCGCGCTCCGACAGCCCCCTTGACGCGCGTCAGCCATCGACGCCGGTGAGGCGGGCGGACAGGGCCCAGAGGTCCCGGGCGAGGGCCTCGTCGTAGGCTGCCCGCGACGCCCGGCCGATCTCCGGGGCGCCGCGCAGGTGGGCGAACCCGCCGGGCTGGACGAATGACCCACCCGCGACGCCGGCCGTTGCCGCGAACAGCGTGGAGCGCGCGCCGTCCTCCGGGGTCTGCATGAGCACTCGACCCAGGCCGTTGATCAGGGTCGCCTCCATGCCGGTCGCGTGCCCGAACAGGTTCGTCCGGACCATGCCCGGATGGACCGCGATCGCGCGGACCGTCCGACCTGCCGCAGCCAGCCGTCGCTGCAACTCCATGGTGAACAGGACGTTCGCGAGCTTGCTGTCGCTGTAGGCCTGGTCCCGGTCGTATGGCCTGCGCTGCCAGTGAAGGTCGTCGAGATCGAGTCGCCCTCGCTCGTGGGCATTCGATGCGACCGTGATGACGAGATCGGTGATGGACGGAAGGAGGAGATTCGTCAGGGCGAACGCGCCAAGGTGGTTCGTCCC
>JANNHX010000227.1:0-3061 GCA_031404615.1 Chloroflexota bacterium | reverse complement strand
GCTGCTTTTGCAGTTCAGCACGACGGGGCCACTCCGTGAGCTGTCGGGTGAGGCCATCGGCTCTGCGAAGAAGCAGGGAAACTTCTGGATTCTCCGGTACCCCTTCCGGGCCCGCGAGGTGAAGGACTCCTCGCTGCGCCTCCCGCACGGTGAGCGCGGCAAGGTGGTGGAGATCCGCGAGTTCCGCCGCGAGTGGAACGACGACCTCCAGCCGGGCGTCAACCGCCTGGTCCGCGTGTCGGTCGCCCAGAAGCGCAAGATCTCGGTCGGCGACAAGATGGCTGGCCGCCACGGCAACAAGGGCGTCGTTGCCAAGGTGCTGCCTCTCGAGGACATGCCGTACCTCCCGGACGGCACCCCGGTCGACATCGTGCTCAACCCGCTCGGCGTGCCGAGCCGGATGAACATCGGCCAGATCCTCGAGACGCACCTGGGCTGGGCCCTCGGGACCATGGGCTACAAGGCCGCGACCCCCGTCTTCGACGGCGCGACCGAGGGCCAGATCCGCGAGGCGCTCATCAATGCCCGTGTCGACTGGCATGGCTATGAGCACCTGCCCGAGGACGGCAAGATCGAGCTGCGCGACGGGCGCACCGGCGAGCTCTTCGACCGGAACATCACCGTCGGCCAGATCTACATGCTCAAGCTCCACCACCTGGTCGAGGACAAGATCCACGCCCGGTCCACCGGCCCCTACAGCCTCATCACGCAACAGCCGCTGGGCGGCAAGGCGCAGTTCGGCGGCCAGCGGTTCGGCGAGATGGAGGTGTGGGCCCTCGAAGCCTACGGCGCTGCGAACATCCTCCAGGAGCTCCTGACCGTGAAGTCGGACGATGTCCTCGGACGCGTCCAGACCTATGAAGCCATCGTCAAGGGCGAGGAGATCCAGCCGCCGCGGGTCCCCGAGTCCTTCAAGGTCCTTATCAAGGAGCTGCGGAGCCTCGGGCTCAACGCGGAGATCCTCGACCAGAACGACGAGGAGATCCCGCTGGCCGAGGATGACGCCTCCGGCTACCTGCTCCCGGATCTCGGCGGGATCAACCTCGCCGGGTTCGAGGACTAGCCAACCGCACCACCCTCACGGAGGGGGATCGGCGTCCGGCCGGCCCGGTCCCCCCTCGCTGAACGCAACGAACGCGCCGCCTGGCCGCTGCGGCGCGGAGGAGACCGATGCTCGAGGTCAACAACTTCTCGGCGATCCGAATCTCGCTCGCCAGCCCGGACCAGATCCGGGAATGGTCGAAGGGCGAGGTGACGAAGCCCGAGACGATCAACTACCGCACGCTCAAGCCGGAGAAGGACGGGCTCTTCGACGAGCGCATCTTAGGTCCCACCCGGGACTGGGAGTGCTACTGCGGGAAGTACAAGCGGATCCGCTATAAGGGCATCATCTGCGACAAGTGCGGCGTCGAGGTCACCCGCAGCAAGGTCCGCCGCGAGCGCATGGGCCACATCCAGCTGGCGAGCCCCGTCTCGCACATGTGGTATTTCAAGGGCACCCCGAGCCGGCTCGGCATCCTGCTCGACAACAGCCCGCGCAACCTCGCGCGCATCCTCTACTTCGCCCTGTACATCGTCACCCACGTCGACGAGGAGGCCCGGGCGCGCGCCCTCAAGGCGCTCGAGGAGCAGGGCCAGGGCCGCGGCGGCGCCGGCGGCGAGCGACTCGCCGAGCTTGAGACCACGCTCAAGGCGGACATCAAGCGCCAGTCGGACGAGCTCCGCGGCGCCCTGGCGTCCACCAAGGGCGAGCTCGAGACCCAGCGCAACGCGCGGATCGAGGAGATCGCCCGCGAGGCCCAGGCCGTCGAGGCCGCTCTCACCGGGCTCGGCGCCAAGGCGTCCGACGACACGATCGCGTTCGCCCCGACGGGCGAGGTGGTCGTCGCAGCCGGCGACAAGGGCGGCAAGGACGCCCTGAACCGCCTCCGCAAGATCGCCACGGCCGAGACGGAGCGCGTCACGACCGAGCTCGAGCAGCGCGCCTCGGACGAGGAGCGCAAGACCGAGCAGATGGTCGCCGACCTCCAGGGCTCCATGGACGAGACCCTGCGCGCCGAGCGGGAGAACCTCGCCGGCGAGGCAGCGGGCCAGAAGGAGGAGCTCCGTCAGACCCGCGTCGAGATCGAGTCGCTCAAGCCGCTCATGACCGTCGGCGAGATGGAGTTCCGCCAGCTCGACGAGAAGTACGGCTCGGGCGCCAAGACCGGCCGCATCTTCTGGGCGGGCATGGGCGCCGAGGCGGTCCGCGACATCATCGTCCGGATGGACCTCGACGAGCTGTCGCGCGCCCTCCACGCGGAGGTCCGGACCAGCTCCGGCCAGCGCCGCAAGAAGGCCATCAAGCGGCTCCGCCTCATCGAGGCGTTCCGCCGCTCCGGCAACCGCCCGGAGTGGATGATCCTGTCGGTCCTGCCGGTCATCCCGCCGGACCTGCGCCCCATGGTCCAGCTGGACGGCGGTCGCTTCGCGACGTCGGACCTCAACGACCTCTACCGGCGCGTGATCAACCGCAACAACCGCCTCAAGCGGCTGCTGGAGCTCGGCGCGCCCGAGATCATCATCCGCAACGAGAAGCGGATGCTGCAGGAGGCGTGCGACGCGCTAATCGACAACGGCCGCCGTGGTCGTGCGATCGCCGGCACTGGCAACCACCGCCTCAAGTCCCTCTCGGACATGCTCAAGGGCAAGCAGGGCCGGTTCCGCCAGAACCTGCTCGGCAAGCGCGTGGACTACTCCGGCCGCTCGGTCATCGTCGTCGGCCCGAACCTCAAGCTCCACCAGTGCGGCCTGCCCAAGAAGATGGCGCTCGAGCTGTTCAAGCCGTTCGTCATGCGCCAGCTGGTCGAGAAGGGCTTCGCCCACAACATCAAGAGCGCCAAGCGCATCGTCGAGCGTGTCCGCCCCGAGGTGTGGGACGTCCTCGAAGAGGTCATCCAGGACCACCCGGTCCTGCTGAACCGCGCACCGACGCTGCACCGCCTGGGCATCCAGGCGTTCATGCCGGTCCTCGTCGAGGGGTCCGCCATCCAGATCCACCCGCTCGTCTGCACCGCGTTCA
>JANNHX010000226.1:0-3786 GCA_031404615.1 Chloroflexota bacterium | reverse complement strand
GATGATGCTGCCGCTCGTACATGCGCCAAGGCAATTGGTATTCCGGTGATCGGAACAGAGAGCACCCGACCGCGACGCGCTATGAGACGCTGACGTACCACCACGTGCTCAGGGATCAGCTGAAGGTCCTCGACGCGGCGGCCGTCTCCCTGTGCATGGAGAACGGCCTCCCGATCGTGGTCTTCGACCTCAACGTGCCCGACAACATCACCCGGGTCGCCCGCGGTGAGCAGGTCGGCACCCTCATCTCCGCCCAGACCGGAGGAGCAACCGGATGACCAGCGAGATCCTTGCCGGGGCGGAGCGCAAGATGCTTCGCGCCGTGGAGGCCATGGAGCGCGACTTCCAGGGCCTTCGCACCGGCCGCGCGTCCACCAGCCTGGTGGAGCGCCTGCACGTCGACTACTACGGCTCGCCGACGCCGCTCAACCAGCTGGCGTCGATCAGCGTGCCGGAGGCCCACCAGATCGTGATCCAGCCGTGGGACAGGGGCGTCCTGGGCGCGATCGAGAAGGCCATCATGAAGTCCGACATCGGCCTCATGCCGAACGTCGACGGGACGGTGGTCCGCCTGAACATCCCGCCGCTCACCGAGGAGCGTCGCAAGGACATCGTCAAGACCGTCCACAAGCGCATGGAGGAGGCACGCGTCGAGATCCGCGGACTGCGGCGCGAGGCGAACGACACGATCAAGAAGGAGGAGAGGGACGGCTCGATCGGTGCCGATGAGGCCCACCGCGAGCTCGAGCTCCTCCAGAGGATCACGGACCGGGTGATCGGCGATGTCGACCGCCTCGGTGGCGTGAAGGAGCAGGAGGTCCTGGAGGTCTAGTGCCGCAGGCGCCCGACCGACAGCTGGCGCGCCCGACCGACGCCCCGTCCCTCGCCCACGACCCGGCGGGCGAGGGTGCCGCGTCGGAGCTCGACGCGCCCCCCGCGGAGGCGCCGCTCGTCCCCGTCGAGGACCTGCCCCGGCACGTCGCCATCATCATGGACGGCAACCGGCGCTGGGCCCGGGCCAAGGGGATCACGGACTTCGAGGGTCACGCGGCCGGCGTCGAGGCCGTGCGCGGCCTCCTCCAGCACGCCGTCCGGCGCGGCGTCCCGATGCTGACACTCTACGCGTTCAGCCGCGAGAACTGGGCCCGCTCCGACGACGAGGTGACGGGCCTGTTCGACCTCCTCGCCCGCGCGATCGCGAGCGAGACCGACGAGCTCGCCGCGCAGGGGGTTCGCGTCCGGCTCCTCGGCCGCCTCGAGGAGCTCCCCGACGAGACCCGCGAGGCCATCGAGGGCGCGCTCGAGCGCACCGCCGGCGGCACCCGCCTCCAGCTCAACGTCGCCTGGAACTACGCGGGACGCACGGAGCTCGTGGACGCGTTTCGCCGGCTCGCCGCGGCGGGTGTGACGCCGGATCAGGTCGACGAGCGGGCGATCGGTGAGGCGCTCTACACGACCGGGCTCCCGGACCCGGACCTCGTCATCCGGACGGGTGGAGAGCAGCGGATCAGCAACTTCCTCATCTGGCAGTCGGCCTATGCCGAGCTGTGGTTCACGGACTGCCTGTGGCCCGACTTCGGTCCCGACACGTTCGACGCGGCGCTCATCGAGTTCGCCCGGCGCACCCGCCGCTTCGGCCGCTAGGCTTCCTGGGATGCTGAAGACTCGCGCCCTCTCCGCGCTCCTGCTCGTCCCGATCCTCGGATTCGCCCTCTGGATCGGTCTGCCCGCCATCGTCGTCGTGCTTGTCCTGGTGGCCGCCATCGGCGGCACCGAGGTGTTCCGCCTGCTCAAGGGCGCGGGCTACCCGTCGCTCTCGCTGTTCGGGACCGCGCTCGCCGTCGCGTTCGTCCTCGAGGCGGCCATCAAGCCGGTGGGGGACAAGGGCGTGCTGTTGATCGCCATCGGCGTCGTGCTGGCCGGGGTGGGCGCCTTCTCGCGCATCGACCCCCGCGACGGCCTGGTCGCCTGGTTCGCGACGGTGTTCGGGGCGGTCTACGTCGGCCTCATCGGCTTCGTGATCCAGGTCGGGTCCATGGGTCCGGCGATCCCCGCGGGCGCGCTCCTGGCGCCGCTCGAGGCGGGGCGCGGCTGGATCCTGCTCCTGGTCCTGGGCGTGTGGAGCTACGACACCGGCGCCTATCTCGTGGGCCGGCAGATCGGGCGCCACAAGTTCCTCGTCCACATCTCGCCGTCCAAGTCGGTCGAGGGGCTCGTCGGCGGCCTTGTCGCCACCACCGTGGTCACGATGGCCATGCTTGCGGGCCTCGGCCAGAACGCGATCGGTGGCCTCGTCCTCGGACCGCTCCTCGGGCTCGCCGCCCAGGCCGGCGACCTCGCCGAGTCCATGCTCAAGCGCGCGGCCGGGGCGAAGGACTCGGGGACGCTGATCCCGGGGCACGGCGGCATTCTGGATCGCATCGACTCGTTCCTGTTCGCGGGTCCCGTGGTCGCGCTGTATGTCGTCGCGCTCGTTCGCTGACGGGCGGCGCCTCGGCGTCGCGCTGCTCGGCTCGTCGGGGAGCATCGGCCGGCAGACGGTCGAGGTCCTCGAGGGCTACCCGGACCGCTTCCGCGTCACCGCCATCGCCACCGGCCGCAACGCCGCTGAGCTCGAGGCCCAGACCCGCCGCCTCCACCCCGAGGTCGTCGCGCTTGCCGACGAGGCCGCGGATCTGGATCTCCCCGAGGGCACGCGGCGGGTCCGCGGCGGCGACGCGCTCGTCGAGCTCGCGACCCGCGACGACGTCGACCTCGTGATCGTCGGCACCGGCGGGGTGGTCTCGCTCCGGCCGACCCTCGCCGCGCTGCGGGCAGGCAAGGTGGTCGCGACCGCCAACAAGGAGACCCTCGTCGCCGGCGGCCACCTCGTCATGGCCGAGGCCCGGGCCCAGGCCGCCGCCCGTGCCGCGGAGGACGCCGGCGATCCCCTGGCGACCCCGCTCGCGTGGCTGCGCCCCATCGATTCGGAGCACTCCGCCATCTGGCAGTGCCTCGTCGGCGAACCGAAAGCAGGCGTCGCGCGCCTTGTGCTCACCGCCTCGGGGGGGCCGTTCCTCGACACGCCGGCCGAGGACATGGCGGCCATCACCCCGGAACGGGCGCTGAAGCACCCGACCTGGACCATGGGAGCCAAGATCACCATCGACTCGGCAACGCTCGCCAACAAGGGCCTGGAGGTCATCGAGGCGCACTGGCTCTACGATGTCGACTACGACGCCATCGACGTCGTCGTGCATCCGCAGAGCGTCGTCCACTCCGCCGTCCTGTTTGTGGACGGCTCCCTCAAGGCCCAGCTTGGCACCCCCGACATGCGTCTCCCCATCCAGTACGCGCTGACCTACCCGGAGCGCCTCCCGTCGCCGACGACCCCGCCCGACCTCGTGGCGGCGGGCCGGCTGGACTTCCGGGCGCCCGACGAGGCCCGCTTCCCAGCGCTCCGCATCGCCCGCGAGGCGGGCCGGATCGGGCCGCGGGCATCCGCCGCCCTCATCGCCGCGGACGAGGTCGCCGTCGCGCGGTTCCTCGACCGCACCCTCGACTTCCCCGGCATCCCTCGCCTGCTCGAGGCGGCCGTCCGCCGCTTCGGCGAGGGACCCGACCAGGCGCCCGACGTGCCCGCGCTCGTCGAGCTGGACCGCGAGGTCCGCGCCGCCTTCGCGACCGGGCCCATCGGAGGTGCCGCATGACCGCGATCCTGGACACCGTCATCACGATCCTGCTGTTCATCATCGTGCTCGGCGGTCTCGTGCTGTTCCACGAGCTCGGCCACTTCATCACGGCCCG
>JANNHX010000225.1:0-2317 GCA_031404615.1 Chloroflexota bacterium | reverse complement strand
TGGACGAGGTCATCCCCTGGATCCGGACCGAGCTGGAGGCCGGCCGGCTGTGAGCCCGACGGACGATCTGGACACGCTCTATCGCCACCGCTTCAGCGGGAACGACGTCACCCGGAAGATGGCCATGTGGCGTGAGATCGTCGGGTTCCTTGAGCGCTGGATCGCCCGCGACGCGGCTGTACTCGACATCGCCTGCGACGAGGGGTACTTCATCCGCAACGTGCAGGCGGCGGAACGGTGGGCCACGGATATCCGCGACATCGGTGCAGGGCTTGGCGGTGATATCCGGTTCGTGCAGGTGGACGGGCTGGCCCTGTCCTCTGCCCTTCCCGGGAACCACTTCGACGTGGCCTTCATGAGCAACTACCTGGAGCACCTCGCCTCGGCCGATGCGGTCGTCGCCCAGATGCGGGAGGTCCGCCGGGTGCTCAAGCCGGGCGGACGCATGATCGTTCTCCAGCCGAACATCCGGTTCGTGGGCGGGGCCTACTGGGACTTCCTCGATCATAAGGTGCCGCTGACCGAGCGCAGCCTGACCGAGGCAGCCGAGACCGCCGAGTTCGAGGTCGAGCGGCTGATCCCGAGGTTGCTCCCGTATACGACCAAGAGCCGGCTCCCGCAACATCCCGCGCTGGTCCGGGCCTACCTGCGGTTTCCGCCTGCCTGGCGGGTGATGGGCAAGCAGACGCTCCTGGTCGCGCGATCGGTGGCTCGGTCGGGATGAACGCGCGGCTGGCGGGGCGCGCGGCGATCGGGCTCGCCATGAGTGCGGCGGCCCTCCTGCTCCTCTCGTGGACGGTGGACCTGCCGGCGACGCTCGCCCGACTCACGCTGGTCGAGCCCGCCTGGCTGGTCCCGCCGCTGTTCGTGCTGGCGCTGCAGCTCCTGATCCGCGCCCGGCGGTGGGCGCTGGTCCTGACGGACACGGCGGGCACGACCGTCCGCCCCAGCCGGCTGGTCGGCCCACTCGCCGTCGGATACCTGGCCAACGCGGTGCTGCCCGTCCGCCTGGGCGAGGTGGCGCGTGCGGTGCTCGCCGCCAGCCGCGAGCGGCTGCCGATCGCGGCAGTCGCGGCTTCGATTGTCGTGGAGCGCGTGGTGGACCTGGCCGCGCTCATCTCGGTTGGGCTCCTGTCTGCGGTCGTGATCGGGACGACGGGCTGGCTCGCCGTGGCCGCGACCGTGGCGCTGGTCATGGTGCTGGGCGTCCTCACGTCTCTCGCGGGCGCCATCGCGCGCCATCTGCCCGGGCGTCTGCCCGAGCGTGTTCGCCGGATTTCGCTCCAGTTCCTCCTTGGGGTGGCCGGCGTCCGTGTCAGGACGCTGGTCGCCGCGTACGGACTGAGCGTGGTGGCCTGGGGCGGCGATGTCGCCGTCGTGTGGGCGTCCGCCCGGGCGCTCGGCATCGACCTCACGGTCCCGGCGGCTGCGGCGATCGCCGTGGGTGCGGCGCTCGGGACGGCCCTGCCGGCGGTCAGCGGCTACCTCGGCACCTACGAGCTCGGCGCCGTCGCCCTCGGGTCGCTCGCAGGGACGTCCCCAGACACGGTCCTCGCCATCGCGGTTCTAGCCCACGTGTTCGCCGTCGTGCCCATGGCCTTGGCGGGGCTGGTCGCCGCCGTGCGCATGGGTGTCCGGTTCGAGCTGCCGTCGATGGACCGGCCGGGTGAGCCGGTCGCGGATAGCGGAGGTGGGCGGCTGTGACGACGCCGGAGCTCTCGGTCGTCGTCCCGGTGTTCAAGGAGGGCGAGGCTGTCGATGCCGTGATGCGGGCGCTGACGGCGGCCATCTCCACGCCCCACGAGATCCTCATCGTGTACGACTTCGACCAGGACCCCACCGTCCCGGTCATCGAGCGGCTCCACGCGGAACTGCCGGCGATCCGCGGCCTCCGCAACGACCTCGGACGGGGCGTGCTCAACGCCATGAAGGCCGGGATCGCCGCCTCCCGGGGGGTCTACATCCTGATCTCGATGGCCGACGGCTCCGACGAGCCGCACGTGGTGGACCAGATGGTCGCCCTCGCACGCGATGGGGCCGACGTTGTGGCGGCCTCCCGTTACATGCGCGGGGGTCGGCAGGTGGGCGGTCCCCGCCTCAAGCGGCTGATGAGCCGTACGGCGGGCCTGACGCTCCACTGGTTCGGGGGTCTCGCCACGCACGACCCGACCAACAACTTCAAGCTCTATTCCCGCCGCCTGCTGGACGCCACGCCCATCGAGAGCGAGGCCGGCTTCGAGCTGGCGCTGGAGCTCACGGTGAAGGCGACCCTCGCGGGACGCCGTGTGGCCGAGGTGCCCACCACCTGGCGGGATCG
>JANNHX010000224.1:0-3119 GCA_031404615.1 Chloroflexota bacterium | reverse complement strand
GTTTGCCGCGGTCGCCCGCGAGACCGGGACCTGGATCCTCGCCGGGTCGCACGCGGAAGCCTCGAGCGACCCGGACCGGCCGTACAACAGCGCGGTCCTGTTCGACCGGTCGGGGTCCATCGCCGCGACCTACCGCAAGCTCCACCTGTTCGACGTCGCGGTCCTCAACGGCCCGTCCGACACCGAGTCCGCGCGCGTGACGCCGGGCGACCGTGCGGTCGTTGCGCAGGTCGACGTGGCGGCCCTCGGGCTGTCGATCTGCTACGACCTGCGCTTCCCGGAGCTGTACCGGGCGCTCTCGCGGGCGGGCGCCGAGGTGCTCGCGGTTCCCGCCGTGTTCTCCGAGTCGACCGGGCGGGACCACTGGGAGATCCTCCTGCGGGCCCGGGCGATCGAGAACGGCGCGTACGTCATCGCCGCGGGCGCGTGCGGAGCCGGCGGCCCGGGCGCGATCCCGGCCTGGGGCCACTCGATGATCGTTGACCCGTGGGGTCGGATCGTGGCCCAGGCGGGGGCTGAGGAGGCGATCGTCACCGCCGAGCTGGACCTGTCCCGGGTCGCCGCGGCGCGCCACCAGATCCCGGCCCTGGCCAACCGCCGGCCAGATGCGCTGCCGCCGATCCGCGACGTGGACGTCGTCTAGGCCAAGCGAGGGGTCGGGTCCGGAGCCTGCCCCTTGCGCCAGCGTCGCTTCGAGGCGCACAATAGGGGTGATCACCTGCCCATCGGTGAGCAATTGCTCACCATCCCGGGGAGAACGATGGCGTCGCTCGACGACCTCGGCCACGACGAGTTCGAGCTGCTTGCGCGCCTGGCCTTCGGCTACTACGAGGAAGGCCTGACGCAGGAGGCGGTCGCGCGCCGATTCGGCCTGTCGCGGCCCAAGGTCCAGCGGCTGCTCGATCGGGCGCGCACGGTGGGCGTCGTGGACATCCGCATCTCCGCGCCGCCCTGGCTGCACGTGGACCTGGAGCGCGAGCTCCGGGAGCGCTTCGGCCTGACGGAGGTGATCATCGCCCCCGGGCGCGGCGACGCGGTCTCGCAGCGCGAGGAGGTCGCCCGGGCGGCGGCGCGCTACCTCGAGCGGCGACTCGACGACGGCTCCGTGGTGGCGGTCAGCCACGGGCGGGACACGGGCGAAGTACCGCGCTTCTTCGGGCCCGGACGGAAGATCGACGCGACCTTCGTGAGCGCCATGGGCGGCTCGCCGCTGGCGGATTCGCCCACCAACCCCAACGAGATCGTCCGGCGCCTGGCGGACCGGTGCGGGGGCCAGGCCAAGGGCCTGTACGCGCCGGCCCACGTGGAGAGCGAGCGGATGCGCGACGAGCTCCTCCGCCAGCCCGCCGTGTCGGAGACGCTGCGCGCCGCCGCGCGGGCGTCCATCGCGCTGGTCGGGATCGGCGGCACGGACGACGGCTGCACGATGGTCCGCAGCGGCTGCTTCTCCGTGGAGGAGATCCGCCGCCTCCGCGAGGCGGGCGCCGTCGGGGACGTCCTGGGCAACTACGTCGATGTCGACGGCGGCCGCCTGGACTCCCCGGAGACGGGTCGGCTCGTGGGCCTCGGGCTGGCGGAGCTGCGCGCCATCGAGACCGTCGTGGTCGTCGTCAGCGAGGCCGAGAAGCCGTTCGCGATCCTTGGCGTCCTGCGGACCGGGGTTGTCGACGTGCTCGTGCTCGACGAGGTCAATGCGCGGTTCCTCGCGGAGCGCGCGCGGGATCCGGAGATGCGTCCCGAGAGAGAGGTGTGACGTGCCGGTCGTTCCGACACAGGAGATCCTGAAGCGAGCCTTCGACGAGCGGTATGGCGTCGCGGCGATCAACGTCGTCAATGACCTGACCATGGAGGCCGTCCTGGCCGCCGCCGAGGAGCTGCGAGCCCCGGTCATCGTGCAGACGTCCCCCAAGCACGTCGAGATCACCGGGGTCGACGTGATGGCGGCGATGTGGAAGGCGATGACCAGCCACATCACCGTGCCGGTCGCCCTGCACCTGGACCACTGCCCCGACCGGGCGCTGATCTCACGCTGCCTCGAGGCGGGCTGGAACTCCGTCCTGTTCGATGCGTCGAAGCTGTCGGTCGAGGAGAACCAGCGCCAGAGCGTCGAGGTTGTCGCCGAGGCCAGGCGCTACGGCGCGCTGGTCGAGGGCGAGATCGAGGGCTTCAAGCGCACCGAGGAGATGACCGGCGACGAGGCCGAGCACGTCCAGACGCTGGAGGCGGTCGTCACCTTCGTCACCGCGACGGGCGTCGACGTGTTCGCACCGGCCAACTGCAACGCGCACGGCACCTACAAGGCCGCGCCGCACCTCGATGCCCAGCGCGTCACCGACATCGTGGAGGCAACCGGGATCCCGGTCGCGCTCCACGGCGGCACCGGGATGTCGGCCGACCAGTTCAGCGACCTCATCGCCCGCGGCTGCGCCAAGGTCAACATCTCGACCGCGCTCAAGATCGCGTTCATGTCGTCCGGCTACGACTTCATGACCGAGAACCCCGGCAAGTACGACCCGCCGTCCATCATGAAGGTCCAGCGCGCGGCCGTGAAGGCGATGGCCGAGGACCACATCCGGATGTTCGGCAGCACGGGCAAGGCCTGGTAGCGCCGTGAGCACGCTCATCTTCGACTGCGACGGCGTGCTCGCCGACACCGAGCGCTACGGGCACCTCCCGTCGTTCAACCAGACCTTCGAGGAGTTCGGGCTTCCGTTCCGCTGGTCCGAGGTGGAGTACGGCCGGAAGCTGGCGATCGGCGGCGGCAAGGAACGGATGACGAGCGAGCTCACGCCCGACGTCATCCGTACCGCCGGCCTGCCGCAGGACCCCGAGGCCCTCGCGGCCGAGGTTGCCAGGTGGCACAAGCGCAAGACCGCGCTCTACACAGAGATGGTCACGGCAGGGAAGCTTCCGCCGCGGCCCGGGATCCGGCGCTTGATCTCGGCGGCGCAGGACGCCGGCTGGACGCTGGCCGTGGCCTCGACCTCGGCGGAGCCGGCCGTGCGGGCGATCCTCGCGTACGCCGTGGGCCAGGAGCGGGCCGACCGGTTCGACCTCGTGCTCGCGGGCGACGTCGTCCCGAGGAAGAAGCCCGATCCCACCATCTACCTCCTCGCCCT
>JANNHX010000223.1:0-4332 GCA_031404615.1 Chloroflexota bacterium | reverse complement strand
CGTCCGCTGATCTGCCTCGCTGAGCGCCGAGCCGTCCCAGTTCTGGGGACCGAAGATGCGCTCGGACATCGACATGCCATTGAAGGCGTTGTTGCTGACCTCGAGATCCACGTTCGCGGTGGTCCCGGCCGTGATGTCGCCGAGCTTGACCGCCGAGGACCCGACGACGATCGCGACGGCCTCGAGGGTCACGCCAGAGCGATTGGTCACGGCGCCCTTGAGGCGGCCGTCGACGAGCGTGAGGGTCGCGACGACGTCCGGGGCCGTGGCGCTCGCGTCCGCCCGGATCGTCCGGATGGAGCCGAAGCCCACGTCCAGGTCGCGCACGCGCGACGGGTCACCCTGGAGGACGTCCAGCGCGGTGCTCGTGCCGCTGCCGAAGACATCGCCGTTCATCGGTGGGGACAGGAGCGCGTCGCCCGCGACCCGAACCTGGTACGTCGAGCGCGAGGGGCTGAAGATGCCGAGGTAGGCCTGGATGGTGGCGTCCTGCGTGCCCGGGGCGCCGCGGACGATGCCGACCTCGTGGACGATGACATCCGACCCGCGCAGCAGCCCGCCGATGCCGAACGATCCGACCGTGAACACGACGATGAGCGCGGGCACCGTGACCCATGCCCACTCGCGCCGGTCGAGGCGCCTGAGCACGAGGTAGTTCACAGGGCCCACGAGGACGATGTAGCCGAACAGCAGGACCATGATCCCGCCGATCGGCGGCAGCGCCAGGCTCGGCAGGTTCATGACCGCCGACACGATCTGGGAGTCGTCCGCGAGCGTCGTGGCACCGGCGACACGCGCCGGCAGGAGGCGCCGCCAGAGCGGCGTGTCCCACGCGTCACCCTCAGCGATCCACGACGTGGTGGGGTCGAAGCCGAGCAGGGTCACGGACCCGTTGCCGATCCGCAGGTCGCCCGCGATGACCCGGTCGCCCGAGGTCGCGAGGACGCGGCCGACGCCGGCGTCACCGGCATACGCGGTGAGGGGCGCGGTCTTCTCGGGGAGGCCGCCGAGGATGGGCCGCAGCACGGCCGGGTCGATGTCGAGCACGACGTCCGGCCGGTAGGGGAGCAGCTCGTCCGGGAAGCCCGACAGCGAGTCCGCCCCGGACGTGCCGCCGGTGATCACGAGTCGGCCGCCGCCCGCGAGCCAGCCGCGGAGGCAGGCGAGCTGCGCGGGGGTGAGCGCCGAGGCGTCCACATCCTGCCAGACGATGCGGTCCAGCGCGGACCAGGCCTGGATGCGCTCCGGCAGGTCCGCCGGGGTCAGCGTGACGATCGCCGGCGCGGCGCCGTTCTGGGCCGGCAGGAGCTTGAGCTCGCTGACGATCCCGGCCGGGTTCTCGGAGACGACGCCGACGACCAGCTGCGCCTGGTCATGGATGGCGGTCGCGACCTGCGCCTCCGCGACGACCGTGTCGCCGTTGAGCAGCTGGACCTTCATCTTGCCGCCGAAGGAGGGCGGCTGGGCGTACAGCAGGTAGGTCTTGCGAGAGCCGGTGGCCAGCTCCACCGGGGTGCCGAAGCGGGTCTTGGAATCCGCGCCGCCGGCGACGCGGAGCTCGCCGGTGACCGTGGGGCCCGCGTTCTCTAGGTCGACCGCGATGGCGAACCACGAGCCCTGCCGGACATGGCCCTGGAAGAGGGCCCGGGCGGCCATCGTGGGCCCCTCTCCGGCGGCCCCCACGGACCCCGGTGCGATGAGGCCCAGCAGGAGCAGCCCGGCCGCGACGAGCGCGAACATGGCGCGCGCCGGGCGGGAGGGTCGGGGCAGCGGCACTCGGGTTCCTCGATCTCGGGCAGGGAGAACGTCGGAGCCATGACGCCCGAGGTCCGCGAAAAGTTGCACGGCTTCCCCCAAGTGCCGGCGGCCCCTGCCGGTGGCCGTCCGACGGCGCCTATCGTACGATGCACGGGCCCCAGGTCCGTAGGCGCCGCTCTTCCGTCGCGCCGCCGCCGGACCACCAGACGCGCCCAGAGGATCCCGTGCCCGACATCAGACCCTTCCGTGCCCTCCGCTTTGACCCAGAGACGGTGGGGGACCCGGGCCAGGTCGTGGCGCCGCCCTACGACGTCATCGGCGCGGATCTCCACCGGACCCTCCTGGCACGCCACCCTCGGAACGCCGTGCGCCTGGAGCTGCCGCTCGGCGAGCCCGGCGAGGATCCCGACGATCGCTACCGCCGCGCCGCCAAGACGCTGATCGCGTGGCGGTCGGACGGGACGCTGCGCAAGGACCCGAAGCCGTCGGCCTACGTCTACGAGCAGAGCTACCGCGTGCCGGGCACGGGCGTGGAGCGGACACAGCGCGGCTTCTTCGCGCGGCTGCGCATCGAGCCGTTCGGGTCCGGGTCGTCCGTCCTGCCGCACGAGGAGACGCTGTCGGGCCCCAGGGAGGACCGCTACCGGCTCCTGCGCGCGACCGGCATCAACACCTCGTGCGTCGTGGGGCTGTACGAGGATCCGTCGCGCGGCGCCGCGGCCGCGCTGGCCAGGATCGCGGCCGGCACGCCCGCTGCGGACGTCACGGACGACGACGGGGTCCGCCACCGCCTGTGGGTCGTGGCGGACGAGGGCGAGGGCTCGCCGGCGTCGGTGCTGATCGCGGCCGCCGCCGCAGGCCCCGTCACCATCGCGGACGGCCACCACCGCTACGAGACCGCGGTCCGCTATCGCGACGAACGACGCACGGCCTCGACCGAGCAGGATCCCGCCTTCGACTTCCTGTTGATGCTGTTCCTCGACGCGGCTGGCCAGCTGACAGTCCTGCCGACCCACCGCGTTGTCCGCGGACTCGGCGCCGACGGGCTCGCGCATCTCCACGCCGGGCTGCCGCGCCTGTTCACCGTGACCGAATCCGCGCCCGAGGCCCTGGTCGCGCGGTACGAGGCGGCCGGCGAGCTGGCCGGGGGCGCCGGCCGGTTGGGGCTCGTGACGCGTGACGGGGCATGGCTCCTCGAGGCCCGACGTGACGCGTTCCCGGCCGGGGCGACGACCAGCGGTGAAGCGGTGCGGGCGCTCGACGTGAGCCTCCTCGCGGCGACCCTGGACGGCGTCCTGGGCATCGACGCGGCGGCGGTCGCCGGCGGCGAGCGGATCATCTACACGAAGTCCGCGGCCGAAGCGGCGGCGCTCGTGGCCTCGGGCCACAACGGCGTGGACGCGGCGTTCCTCCTCGAGCCCACCCCGGTCGCCTCGATCCTCGCCGTGGCGCGTGACGGCGACCTCATGCCCCAGAAGTCGACCTACTTCTATCCCAAGGCCCTCACCGGGCTCGTGCTCAACCCGCACGAGTGGTAGGCAGGATCGACCCGATGAGCGACATCACCTCCTCCGACCGCATCATCCCCCGGACCGCCACGAGCGGACGCCCCGTCCGCAAGGACGAGATCGAGCTGCCCGACCGTGGCCTCTACATCGAGTCCTGGCTGCCCGAGCGCCGGTCGCGCCGCAAGCCGATCCTGTTCGTCCACGGCGAGATGGGCGGCTCATGGGTCTGGGAGCGCTTCCTCCACCACTTCGCCGGCCGCGGCTGGGAGGGACACGCCCTCAACCTGCGCAACCACTACTGGTCGCAGACCGCGGACCCGGTCACGCTCGACATCGAGTCCTACACCGAGGACGTGGTCGCCGCCATGGATCGGCTGGGGCCGACCACGGTCGCCGTCGGGCACGGCATGGGCGGCCTGCTCGTGCTCAAGGCCATCGAGCGCCAGCCCGTGTCCGCGTACGTGCTCGTCGCCCCCGAGATGCCCAAGGAGCTGCGCGAGGTTGCCCGCCCGCACGTCGTGCGCGACATCCCGGACGCCTACGGTCGCGCCGAGCTCGGCTGGGAGACGCTCCCCGAGAAGCTGGTGCGCGACCACCGCGACCTGAGCCTCGGTGACGTGCTCCGGATCCAGCACCTCCTGGGGCAGAAGGCGTTCGAGTCCGGGCGCGCCAAGCGCCAGCTGATCTCGGGCGTGCCGGTGGACCGCTCCGCGCTGCCGGACGTGCCGCGGCTCGTCATCGGCGGCGGGCTGGACCTCCAGGTCCTGGAGCCGGACGTGGAGCGGCTGGCGGAGTGGCTGGACGCGCCCTACGAGCCGTTCGGGGCTCACTCGCACTACGGGCTGGTCCTGGGTGAGCAGAGCTACCTCCAGGTCGCCGAGACCCTGCGCGCGTTCCTCGAGGCGAACCGCCTCTAGCCCCGCCGGGGCCCCGCGCGGCTCACGACCCGGGAAGCATCCCTTCTTCTGTGCTGACCCCTCAGGCGGGTGACGGCCAGGGCCGGAGGGCCGCGGCGAAGCGCTCGGACCAGTAGCGCTGCCAGGTCCCGTTGAGCCGCAGGAGCCGG
>JANNHX010000222.1:0-9530 GCA_031404615.1 Chloroflexota bacterium | reverse complement strand
CGAGCGTCATGAGGCGCTTGCGTCGCAGCGACGTCTTGAACGTGTCCTGGTCCCGAACGGAGAGGATGCTGCGACCCCGTCGATCGTGGATCGGCGAGAACACGACCGCCGCGAGTCGCTCGTCCGCCGGGCCGACCAGCGCGAGCTCCATGAGCTCCGAGCCCGCGCGGTGGGGGAGCAGCCGGACGCGGATCCGCAGGCTCGCGTCGTTGTGCTCCGCCCACAGCCCCAGCCAGTCCTCGAGGACCTTCTTGGGCACCTCGGTCGCGATCGCATGCTGGTGCTGTGTTGAGCCCTTGCCCATGGCCATCGTGGTGGCCGTGCGACCGGACGACGCCATCAGCGCCGCGTCGCCGCGCGGACCCCCGACGAGCGTCTGCGGTGTCCGGTACGGCGACTCCACGAGGCGGATCTTGCGCTGGAGCTTCGCCAGCGCCAGCATCCCCTCCTCCTTGAGGGCCGTCGCGAACTCCTCGGACGCCACGCCGTCCACCTGGTGGCCGCCGTAGGTGATGAAGTTGAAGACGAAGCCCATCGCCCCCAGCTCCTCGGGAAAGCGGCGCATGGCCTCGTCGGTCATGCCGGTCGAGTCCCAGTTGAACGACGGCGACAGGTTGTAGGCGAGCATCTGGTCCGGGTACGCGGCGTGGATGGCGTCTGCGAACCGGCGCGCATCCTCGAGGTCCGCGGTCTTCGTCTCCATCCACAGCAGGTCCGCGAACGGTGCTGCCGCCAGGGACTTCGCGATCGCGTAGGGGATGCCGCCCTGGACCTGGTAGTAGCCCTCGGGGGTCGCGGCGAGCTCCGGGTCCCATGCGACGTCAAGGCCGAGGTGCCGGACACGCTCACGGGCGACGGCGTGCGACGCCGACCCGGCGAAGGCGAGCCAGGCATCGGCTGACAGGCCGTTGGCCGCGCCCTCTGACTCGGCCTCGCGCTGCCGGAGATGATCCGCGACGGCTTCGGCGTGGGTGGCCAGGCCGGCCTCTGCCTCCCAGGCCTCGAGGAACCGCTCGGCGGTCCGCTCGAAGACAGTGTCGGCGTCCGCACCGGCGAGGATGTCGGCGGCACCGGCCGCGATCGCCGCGGCCACTCCCGAGGCGGTGAGCCAGGCGTCTGCGGCCGCGTACTCGTCGTCCGAGATGGCGTACAGACGGTGCCCGTTCAGCTCCTCGACGCCCGCCGCATGGAACGCGCGCAGGACCGCGAGGTACGCGATCTTGTAGGAAGGGACGGCGAGGTTGGTCACGCCCAGGATGAACGGCTGGTCGCGCTCGTCGGCGCGGGATTCCAGGAGGTTGGCGGCCTCGGCGTCGGTGCGCGCCACCACGATCCCGGGCACGCGCATCACGTCGAGCTGGAAGCGCGCGGCGTTGAGCCGCTTGATCTGCTCGTTCGAGCTCACGAGCACCTTGCCGCCCTGGTGGCCGCACTTCTTGGTGCCCGGCCGCTGGTCCTCGATGTGGTAGCCGGGGACGCCCACCTCCACGAACCGTCGGATCAGGTTGCGCACGTGCGGGTCTCCGCCGTGGCCCGTGTCGGCGTCCGCGATGATGAACGGCCGGTAGTCGACGGCCGGGGTCGCGGCCCGCTGGGCCTCCGTCATGCGCGAGCGCAGGTACCCCTGGTTGCGGTCCGCGGTGAGCAGCGCGCGGACCAGCGCCGCGGCCTCGTCCGGGACCTGGGAGAGGGGATAGGACGCCAGGTCCGGCCCCGGGTCCTCGGTGGCGGAGCCCTTCGCCGAGGTCGCCCAGCCGCCGAGGTAGATCCCCTCGAGCCCCAGGCGCTTCATCACGACGGCCTGCCCCGGCGAGTACGGCCCGAACGTGGTGATGGACCGACACTGCCCGAACAGCTCCCGGAGGCGCGCATGGAACGCGACCGCAGCCTCGCGGGCAACCGTGTAGTCGGCGTTGATCGTGCCCCGCTGCTGGACGACCTGGCGGGCCGTGTGGAGGCGGGTGATCCGGGCGAAGCGCGGGTCCGCGAACCACTCGCGGGTGGCGGCGACGTCCTGCTCGAAGGCGGTCATGGTGTCTCCAGCTCAGCGATCCGGGCGGTCGAAGTCGAGGTTGGCCGTGATCCGCGTGCACTCGCGGTCGAGGGCGGCGAGGTAGGCCGCCAGGCGTTCACGCGCGACGGCCGGGTCGTGATGGCCCAGGTTGAGGTTCAGCAGGTCCACGTACCACGGGGGCTTCGTCGCGCTGCGGACGTAGGCCTCGGCGATGGCCCGGGCGATCGGCAGCGTCGTCGCCTTGGAGTCGTCGTGGACGTCCCGGTCCGACGCGCCGAGCAGCTTCGCACCCTCCTCGTCGAGGAGGCGGCCGAACAGGGCGTCGGCCATGACGTCGCCGGCGTGGACACCCGTCGCCGGGTCGTCATCCGTGAAGGCGGCGCCCTTGTGGAGCCACTCCCACAGGATCGAGAGCCGGATCTCGCCGGTCGCCATGTCCTCCATCAGGTACAGGACGTCGTCGTCGCCGAAGAAGTCGGCGGGCTTCAGGGCGGCCGCCTGGTAGCCCTGGAGGAACGCGTTGCCGTACTGGAGTGCGACGCTCAGGAGGTCGCGGGCGCCACGGACGGTCCGGGGCGCGGGCTCCATTGAGGTGAGCGAAGCGGCATCCTCGGGCGAGTGCGCCAGGGCCGGGAACGTTCGCCCCAGCTGGTTGTCCTCACCGGTACGATCCCAGACGGGGCGCACGATGTGGACCATCTTCCAGTGGGCGACCCACTTGCCGCTGGCGCCCTCGCGCTGCTCGCGCTCCGCCCCGGCGATCGCCTTGCGCATCGCCGTCTCGACCCCGGCCGCTGAGCCCACCGGGATCTGCGCCTCCATGCCGCCCTGCCAGAGGGCGAAGCGACCGGCCGCGTCGGGCGTGTTGACCGCGCACCGGACGCGGTCCTCGTAGGCGCGCATGTACGCGTAGGTCATGCCGATCGCGTCGATGTTGGGGTTGGTGAAGGCGGGATCCCAGCTCCGTGCCTCAGCCACGCTGTTGATGTAGTCCCAGCGCCCGGTGTTGTAGCCCACGAAGTGCAGCCCGAGCGCCGCCCGGATCTCCATGAGCTGGAATGCGGCCTCGAGCTGCTCCACCAGCACGTAGGTCTTGATCGTCCCGGCCGGCAGCCCGAGGCGCGCTTCGATGGTGTCCAGGATCTCCGCCCACAGGGCCGCCTCCTCGGCGGTCTGGATCTTGGGCAGGTACAGCACGATCGAGCGGCCGTCGGCGCGCAGGGTCGCCCCGTTCGCGACCACGTAGAGCACCAGGTCGACGATGGACGCGGAGAACCCGGTGCCATCCGCCCGGCGGACGTGCCGGTCGTCGAGATGGAGGCCGCGCGCCCGGAAGATCCGGGTCGTGACCCCGAGCTGGCGCCGCCAGTCCTCGATGATCCGGCGCCCGAGGAAGCGCTCCGCCCACGCGTTCATCTCGCTCGCGACCCGCTCCGCCACGGCCAGGAACCGCGGGTCCATCGCGAACGCGAGGCGCAGGTTGCGCTGGTTGTCGAGGGCCATGGACTCGGTCTGGCCGAGCGCGTCCTCGCCGTCAAACATCCAGCCGTCCGCGCCGGAGAGCAGGGCGTAGGCCACGTTGCGCAGGCCGGTCCCGATGGATGCGCGAGGCCGGGTCGCCGGGCCGGTCCCCTGGATCCACTGCCGCCGCAGATCCTGCGGGATCTCGCTGCCGGTGAAGGCGCCGGCTCGCGCGTCCGCGACCCGGATCGAGGTGCGCGGGATCAGGGCCTCCGGGTCGAGGAAGGTGATCGGCGTCCGGCCTGCGGATCGCTCACGGCGCCGCTCCATGCGCCGGGCCATGACGTCGTGGCGATCCTGGTCGAGCGGCGCGAGGAGCTCGAGGGCTTCGATTGCCTCGGGCGTGAGGACGTCGGCGTAGGCCGCCAGCACGCCGGCGCGGAACTCGAGGGTCCTGGACATGTCGATCTCCGTGTCTGCGGCGGCAGCGGTCAGCCGGCACGCCTGCGCCGGCGGGTCACTCGTTCTCGTGGTCGCGGATGCAGTCCGTGGGGCACGTGCACTCGGCGCAGGTTGCCTGTGACGGCGCGGTGACCGCCGTACGCGTGCCGCGTGGCGCCCACGAGGTGGCGGTGAGGCCAGGGACGACCCACGTCTCCTCGCGCAGCTCGAGCTGGAGTCGGGTGAGCTCTGGAACCTGGTGCATCGTCGGTCTCCTTCCGCTGGGGGCCGTGATCGTCCGTGATCTCAAAGCATCAGTCCAATCGTTTGTTATGATCTACGTCATCAACACAGTTGATGGAGATGGAGGCGATCGCATGCTCACCGCGCAGGTGGCCGGCTTCCTCGAGATCGCCCGGCAGCACAACCTCAGCCGGGCCGCCGAGGCCATGCACGTCACGCAGCCGGCCCTGACGGCCCGTCTCCAGGCGCTCGAGGTCGAGCTGGGGACCCCCCTGTTCGAGCGCTCCCACCGCGGCATGCGCCTGACGAACGCCGGTCGGGCGTTCCTGCCATACGCCGAGCGCGCGGCTGAGGCGCTCGAGACCGGGAGGGCGCTGGTCGGTGAGCACGCGCGCGGCGAGGCCGGCCAGCTGACCATCGGGACAGCGCCGTCGGTCGGGGCGTACGTCCTGCCGGGACTCCTGGCACGGTATGTCGAGCGGTTCGCGGGGATCCGGCTCATCGTGCGGACGGGCCACTCCGAGGAGGTTGCGGAGCTCGTCGCCAGGGGCGAGCTGGACATCGGCCTCATCCGTGAGCTCCATCACCCGGGCGTGGTCACCCAACCGCTGTACGAGGATGAGCTGCTCCTGGTCGTGCCGCCCTCGCACGCATTCGTGGGCCACGGCGGGATCGACGTTGAGCAGCTCGCCGACGCGACCCTGGTCCTGTTCGACAAGACCTCGAGCTACTACGACCTGACCAACGCCATCTTCCGGGCGGCGGGCGTCGCGCCCCGGAGCATCATCGAGCTCGACAACATCGAGGCGGCCAAGCAGGTCGTCAGGCAGGGCCTCGGTGTCGCGCTGCTCCCGGTGACGGCGATCGCCGGCGACGTGGCCCGGGGCGCGTTGCGGGCGATCCCGATGAACGGCGTCCCACCAACGCGCAGGCGGATCGTCGCGGTGCGGCGGGCCGCGGCCGGCGACGTAATCTCGCCGCCCGTGCGGGGCTTCCTGGACGTGCTCGGCCGGATCGGGGAGATCCTCCCCGCCCAGGGGACGATCCTCGCCTAGCGTCTGGCTCCCGGCACGATGATGTGTCTCTTGACTATAGTGTGTAACACACACTATAGTGCCGGACATGAGCTTCGACGAGATCCTCTCCGGCACCCAGCAGGAGCTCCGGCGCGGCACCGTGGTGCTGGCCTGCCTCCTCCTCCTCCGTCAGCCCGGCTACGGCTACGCCCTGCTGGAGGAGCTTCGGGACCTGGGCTTCGCGGTCGACGCGAACACCCTCTACCCGATGCTCCGCCGGCTGGAGGGCCAGGGGATGCTCGTCAGCGAGTGGAATACGCAGGAGGCGAGGCCCCGGAAGTTCTACCGGATCAGCCCCGACGGCGAGCGTCTCGCCGCGGAGCTCCTCGCCGACTGGGACCGGATCGACGCGTCGGTCCGCCGACTGGGCCTGGGAGGCCGGGAATCATGAGCACCCTCACCGATCGCTACGTCTGGGGCGTTCTGCGCGCCGTCCCGACCGCCCAGCGCACAGACCTCGAGCGCGAGATCCGCGCCCTCGTCGGGGACGCCGTCGACGCCCGGATCGCCGCCGGGGTCGTCCCGGCCGCGGCAGAGCGCGCCGCCATCGCCGAGCTCGGCGACCCCGAGCGTCTCGCGGCGCAGTACACGGACAGGACGCTGTTCCTCATCGGCCCGCGGCTCTTCCCGGACTGGAAGCGTCTGCTGACGCTGCTCCTGCCCATCGTCGTGCCGATCGTCGCGGTCGCCCTGATGGGCGCCCAGCTCGTGGGCGGGACGGGCGTCATCGAGGCGGTCGCCGCCGGCCTGTCCACGGCGTTCACGGTCGGGGTCATGATCACGTTCTGGGTCACCGTCGTGTTCGCGATCATGGAGCGCAAGGAGATCCCGGACTTCGAGGAGGAGCTGGTCTGGACGCCGGACCGCCTCCCGGAGCTGCCCCCGGCCAACACCGTCAGCCTGGTCGAGACGGCGTTCTCGGTCGTGTTCCTGGCCATCGCAGCGTCGGCGCTCATCTGGCAGCAGACCGCTTCGCCGATCACAATCGACGGTGACTCGTTCTCCTTGTTCAACGCCGAGCTGTGGCCGTTCTGGGGGACGTGGTTCATCGTCCTGCTCGGCCTCGAGATCGTGTTCACCTTCGTGCGCCTGCTGCGCGGCGGCTGGACGTGGCTGCTCGCGGTCGTGAACCTGATCCTCAACCTGGCGTTCGCGATCCCGGCCGTCTGGCTCGTCCAGAGTGGCACGCTGATCGATCCCGGCCTCGTCGCCGCGATCGACGCGGCGGTCGGGGGCGCCTGGCTCCCGCCGACGCTCGCTATCGGATTGGTGATCGCGGTCGCGATCTCGGCCTGGGACGCCTTCGACGGGTTCCGCCAGGCCTGGATGCGCTCGCGAGGCTGATCGGTCAGAGCAGCGCGACCCGCAGCAGGTAGCTCCAGAACGCCGGCACCTCGCGGACGATGAACAGCGGCAGCTCCACGATGGGCTGGGCCTCGGGCGCCGGGACGGTGAGGACATCGACCCCGGCGTCCGAGAACGCGAGCTGCACGCGGGGCAGGTGGTGTGCCTGCGAGACGACGATGACAGTCTGGAGCTGGGGGACACCGGCGCCCGCCAGGAGCTCGAGCGTGTGGCGGACCGTCAGCTCGGTGGTGTTGCCGGCTGGGTCGATGAGGACGGCCTCGGGCGGGACGCCCGCATCGATGGCAAGCTGCGCCATCACCCGGGCCTCGTTGAACCCGTCCGAGCCGTCGCCGCCCGACATGACCAGCCGCGGGACCAGGCCATCCTGGTACAGCTCGATGCCGGTCCGCAGCCGGTCCCCCAGCAGCGGCGAGGGTCGCCCGGTCGCGTACACTCGCGCGCCGAGGATCACGGCGGCGTCGGCGGGGCGACGATAGTCCGTGGCGCCGAACCAGAGCATCTGGGCGAGCGGGAAGAGGACGGCCCAGACCCCGACGGCGATCACGAGGCCGAGCCCCGACCCGCCACGGAGCCGCCCGCGCGCCGGTCCCGGGCGGGCCGCCAGGATCGCGAGCACGGCGAACAGGGCCGCCGTCACCGCCGAGAGCGGGACGGGAACCGCGGGCCGCACGAGCCCGGCTCCTGCGGCGCCCAGCGCGATGGCCGTGTCGCGAACGGCGACGACTGCCACCACGGCCGCGAGGCTCGCGACCGGCGCCCGCAGCCTGGGGCCGGGTGCGCGCCGGACTGCCCACGCGAGAAGCGCCGAGCCCGTGACGGCGAGGAAGGCGAGCCGGACGGGGGCCGCGGCGTCGCGCAGGTCGATCCACCACAGCGAGAGGTCCGTCGTGTGGCCCCGCAGCTCGGCGACGACGGCGAGCAGGGCGAGGGCGCCGGTGACCACGGCGAGACCGCGCGCGGCGAGGGAGGCGAGCTGGGCGAGCGGGCGCACGCACGGGTGACGCACGCGGGGGCACGCGTGCGACGCGGCTCGTGTGACGCGGCTGGTGCGACGGGCTGGCCTCGAGATGGCCGCCGCCTGCCGGTACGATCGGCGGTGATGTCGCCCGAGATCCTCGCCGACCCCGCCCTCGCCGAGCTGGTTGAGCGCGCCCGTGCGCTGGTGCCGGCGCGCGGTTGCGGCAACCTTGGTGGCACTGTCGACCTCGCGGATCCCCGTCCTCGGCGCCGGATCCTCGGCATCGCCGGGCCGCCGGGCGCCGGCAAGTCCACCCTTGCCGAGGCGATCGTCGCAGCGCTGGGTGCCGACGCGGTCCTGGTGCCGATGGACGGCTTCCACCTCGAGAACGACGAGCTGGTGCGCATCGGCTTGCGGGAGCGGAAGGGCGCGCCGCCGACCTTCGACGCCGCCGGGTACGCGGCCCTCCTCGCCCGCCTCCGGGAGGCCGT
Organism: Chloroflexota bacterium; assembly: GCA_031404615.1. Taxonomy (GTDB): domain Bacteria; phylum Chloroflexota; class Limnocylindria; order Limnocylindrales; family CSP1-4; genus CAIXZV01. The sequence goes on along the minus strand of JANNHX010000222.1, from coordinate 1,478 downwards.
CGAGCCGGTGACCCGCGCCCCGCTCTTCAGGCGAGACCTGGACCGGTCGATCGAGGACGGGATCGCGGTGCCTCGCGAGGTCCCGCTGGTCGTGACCGAGGGGAACTACCTCCTGCTTGACGAGGGCCCGTGGGCCGCAATCCGGCCGGTGCTGGACGCCGCCTGGTACCTCGCCGCGGACGCGACCCGGGTCGAGCGGCTGATCGCCCGCCACGTCGAGCACGGCAAGGGGCCCGCCCATGCCCGCGACTGGGTGATGCGCAGCGACGAGGCCAACGCGCGGATCGTCGAGACGACCCGGGATCGCGCAGACCTCGTCGTGCTGGGGTTGCCGAGGGGCTGATCACCTGGTCGAGACGCCCCCGGGCGCCCGCCCTTGGAGCGCCCGCCCCCCGCCGCTATGTGGGGCTACTGGGCGCGGACCTCGGCGGTGACCTTGACGTCGCCCGCCTTCTCGAAGGTCAGGGTGATCTCGACCTTGTCGCCGACCTTCAGCTCGCGGGTGAGCTCGATGAGCAGGATGTGGTAGCCGCCGGGCTTGAGCTCGACCTTGCCGCCCGCCGGGATCTCCAGCTTGTCGATCTTCCGCATGCCCATCATGGCGCCCGTGCCTAGAGACGGGACGGGCATCCCGGACGCCACCGGCGACTCCGTACCGCCCATGTCGCTGGACTCGGCCGGCATCTCGGACGCCATGGGCGCCGCCGATGCCAACTCGTAGGTCTCGTGGACCTCGACGGCCTTGGCGACATCGCTCTTGCCGCCCAGGAGCGCATCGGCCGCGGTGCCGGAGTTCTCGATGACCATGTACGCGGCCCCCGCGCCCGCCACCATCGGCGAGGTCCGGGCCCAGGGATCGGTGAGCTTGAGGCCGGAGCCCGACCCGCCCGAGCAGGCGGCGGCGAGCAGGGCGACGGCGAGAACGAGGGCCAGCCGCGCCATGACGCGGCCGGGGTGGATGCGGTTGTTCACGGTGGTTCCTCCGTGTGGAATCGCGATGGTTCTCATGAGCCGGCGACCTCGGTGAGCAACCTCGTGATGAGGTCGGCGCCGGCGCCGAAGAAGATGTGGTGGCGGAGCTGCCCCGTCGCATCGAGGAGGTAGACGTCCGTCGAGTGCGCCATGGCGTAGCCGCTGACGGTGTTGGAGGGCAGCTTCGAATACGAGACGCCCCACGCGTTGGCCGTCTCGGCGATCTGCCCGGCAGTGCCGGTCAGGCCGATGTAGCCCGCGCCGTAGTAGGCCGTGTACTGCTTCATGGCCGCGGCGTCGTCCCGTGCCGGATCGATGGTCACGAAGACGACCTTCGCGTCATTGCCGGCGCGCTTGATGCCCTCGCGCACGTCGGCGAGGGTCGTGGGGCAGACGTCGGGACAGTGGGTATAGCCGAAGTAGACGAAGACCGGGCTGCCGCGGAGGCGCGCCAGGTCGAAGGGGCGGCCGTCCCCGTCCGCCAGGAAGACGTCGGGGGCGGGACG
>JANNHX010000221.1:0-1726 GCA_031404615.1 Chloroflexota bacterium | reverse complement strand
CGATGCAGTAGATCGCCTCGTACTCGTACTGGAGCATCACGTAGTTCCGGATCGCGCCCAGGTCGTTGCCGAGGTGGACGATCCCGGAGGGCTGGATCCCGGAGAAGATGCGCGGGCGGGGGGCGGAGTCGGCCAGCGGGGTGGGAGCGGGGGCGGGGGCGGGAGCGAGTTCGACGGTCATCGCCGGGGAGTGTAACGGAGGAGCGCCGGCCTCAGGCACCCGCAGTCTCAGGCACCCGCAGAGTCCGGGTGCCGGACCCCGATCACCTCGAGCCCGCCGATGCCTTCGAAGTCGGATGGATTGCAGGTGTAGAGCGGCAGGCCGTTGGCGATCGCAATCGCGGCGATCATCGCGTCGAACGCTCGGGCGGTTGCCTTGCGGCCGGACTGACGAAGATCCGCAGCCACGAGCCCGAAGGCGCGGGCCGCCGCCGCATCGAACGGAAGCGGCTCGAAGTCGACCTCCGCCTGCTGGACCTGGCCGATCCTGGCTGCCCGCTCACCGACGTCGTCCGTCACGAGTGGCCCGACCGCCAGCTCCGCCAGCGTCACCGCCGAGATCACCGGATGCTCCGGCAGGTTGGCTGACGCGCCGAGCCGCGGCAGCAGGAGCAGCGTGCTGGTGTCCAGCAGGCCGGCACCCGGGCGCGTCACAGCGACATGTCCAGCGTCGCGTCAACGTCCGCGCGAAACCGCACCGGATCAACCGGGCGGAGCCGCCGCCATCGGGCCAGCAGCGCCGCAGCGGACAGGGGTGGGCGTTGCACGGGCACGAGCAGGGCGACGGGACGGCCGTCACGGGTGATCGCCAGTTCTTCGCCGGCGATCACCAGGTCCAGCACGTCTCCGCCGTGGTTCCGTAGCTCCCGGATCGACACCTCGCGCATGTGGGCGATCGTATCACAGCGTGAGACAATCGCCCCACACGCGGCCCTGGGGTGGCCGACGAGGGGCCGGGGTGCCGGACCGCCGTGTTCGCTACCATCGCCCCCACATCAACGCCCCAGCTGCGAGACCACCCGTGAGCGTTCAGCCCCTGCGCGTCGGCGTCATCGGCGCCGGAACCGTCGGCCGCGAGGTCGTGCGTGCCTTCCTCGACCGGTCGCCGCGCCTGGCGCCCCCCGACGGCCGGCCCCTGGTGCTCACCGCCGTCGCGGAGAAGTTCACCGAACGGGCGATCGCCTCCGGCATCCCGGAGTCCCTGCTGACGGACGCCCCGGCGCACATGATCGCCTCCGGCGATGTGGACGTCATCGTGGAGACGATGGGCGGCGCCGAGCCGGCCCGCACGTTCATCAGCGCCGCCCTGGCCGCCGGCCTGTCGGTGGTGACGGCGAACAAGCATGTGGTGGCCCACTTCGGCCCGGAGCTGGAGCGCCTGGCGCGCGAGACCGGGGCCGCGCTCCGGTTCGAGGCGGCCGTCGGCGGCGGCATCCCGCTGCTGGGGCCTATCGCGCTGGATCTCGCGGCCAACCGGATCAGCCGTGTGCGGGGGATCGTCAACGGGACCACCAACTACATGCTCACCGCGATGGCGCGGGAGGGCCGCGACTACGCGGAGGTCCTCGCGGAGGCGCAGGCGCGGGGCTACGCGGAGGCGGACCCGACCGCGGACGTGGAGGGGCTCGACGCCCTCAACAAGCTGGTGATCCTCGCCCGGCTGGCGTTCGGCGCCTGGATCGACCCGGCCGCGGTGGGCAACCGCCCGGGAACGGTGACGGGGGCA
>JANNHX010000220.1:0-1783 GCA_031404615.1 Chloroflexota bacterium | reverse complement strand
GCCGATTGCGAGCGGGCCCGACCCCCCGCCCTCGGGGGTCCGGCCCCCCAAATACGGGGCGTTGCCCCCCGGCCACGTGTCGCGAACCAAGATCGCCCAGGGGCAACCGCGGGGTGATGCTGTCAGTCACCATGATGATCGTCCCCTCGGGCGCGTACTCCGTCGTCGGGGCCACCGTCGTGACCACGGTCTGCGGTGCCCGGCTCCGGCGGTATTCGCGGTAGGCGCCGATGGGCTGGCCCCGCGCCCCGATCGTGGTGGTTGGCATCGAGCCCGGCGTGGAATCCCAGTGGTGGGTGTAGGCGACGACGGCGAGCTGGAGGTCGGTGTCGTACTCGACGCCGTTCGCCACGTAGCGGTGGATGTCGTCCAGCTCGACGCCGGGGAAAATCGGCATAGTGATGCGGTGGCTGGCGAACGGGTCCTTGGAGTCGGCCAGCGCGGCGGCCAGGAACGCGGACATCTCGAGCGCGGTGGTGATGTTCGTGGCGCGGTCGAGGTAGATGCGGGCGTAGCGGGGGCCGTAGCGGGCCACGCTGGTCGCGTCCTCGACGGAGGTGGGGCCGACCGGGAGCCCCGTCACGGGGTCCTGATACCAACCCTCCCACTGGTTCCGCACGTCCTCGTCGCCCCAGGCGAGCACGGTGATGTCGGTGTAGCGGTTCGCCGCGATCACGGCATCGATCCCCAGCGGGGTGCCGCGATCGGGGGCGAGGATGCTGATGGTCTGCGACCCGTAGCGGAGCATCACCCGGAAGTCCCCGCCGAACGTCTGCACCAGTTGGCGGCACGCCTCCATGACGCTCATCTCGCGCTGCGAGTACGGGTTGGTGATCCACCCGGTGGGGATCGGCTCCTCGAGGTTGATCGCCGGGATGTCGATCGCGCTCCCTTGCGCGGTTGCGGTGGTGATCAGCGCGCGAATCCGCTCGAAGATCGGCTGCGTGCCCGCGAAATTGATCGTGTTGCGGATCACGCTGTTGATGGCGACGGACCCGAAATCGCGGCAGGTGACGGTGACCTGATCGCGCCCCGCGACGTTCACCCGGTCGATGCGGCCGAGGAACAACTCGGAGTTGAACAACCCGTTGACACCCGCCGTGATGTGAATCCAGTGGTTCGGCGTCAGGGCGGGGTAGCCGTCGCTTAGGACGTAGGACGACGCCGTGACGGCGGGCGAGAGGCTGGTGCTGCCCGTACCCCGACTGAAGGTCACCGTCGCCCGGCTGGTCGCGTCGTCCTTCGTCGCGGTGATGTCGAAGGACGTGACGCGGTCGTTGAGGACGACGGTATTGGCCGACTCGAAGCCGCTCGGCCGGACGCCGACGCCCGGCGAGAACGTGAAGTGCGGATCGTTGGAGGGGTCCGACGCGGACAGCAGCACGCCGGGCCTAGCTTTCCTCGATGTGGACCGTGGCGGCCCGGAGGAGCACCTGGACGCCGCCCTGGAGGTCGTAGAGCGCCGTCACGTCGCCGATGTCTACTAGCGCGTTGAACCCGGTGGACGGCAGGTCGCCCGCGACGGCGACGGCGACGCCCTTGGGGCAGGCCGTCCGGAGCGTGGCCTCGTCGGTGAAGGTGGGGAGGTCCACGTGGCAGTCGGCGATCCGCTTCCGGGTGGTGGCGTCCTCGGTCGAGCGGATCGTGTTGTCGCGCATCCGCTGGCGCCCGCCCTGGTGGACGCTCGGCTTCTCGACCCAGGAGTTGCGGATCACGCGCACGGACACTCCACCCAACGTCAGGTCCGGCATTAGTTGAACCCTCCGGTCAGCAGCGTGTCGCC
>JANNHX010000219.1:0-13049 GCA_031404615.1 Chloroflexota bacterium | reverse complement strand
GCAGGTGCTCCTCTGTCGGGGCCGATGGGCTGTCTCGCAACGCCATCATTCCCGATCAGATGGGCACCTGCTCTGCTGTCCCGGATCGTGAATCACGCCGGGGGGTCGGTGGATCCGGGGTAAAGGGTGCGCGCCATCCCGACTCGGGAGGCCGACTAGCGCACCTGGTCGGAGCGCCACTCCTCCAGCACGACCGCGATGACGAACCCCTCGCCCGCGGCATCCGCGGTGACCGCGACGGTGCCCGCCAGGGGCGGCTGGGCGTACGGGAAGAGCGCGTCGCCGCCCCCGCCGTTCGCGGCGTGGTACCCGTACGTGTCTGCCGGGATCACCCGGACCATGGCCTCGAAGACGTCCACCAGGAACGCCTGGCGCCGCTCGACGGGGACCTGGCACCAGGTGAGCCACGAGCGCTGGAAGGTGAGGCGCGGTCCGTCGCGGCGCGTCCGCGGGACCTCCTGCTCGCGGGGCTCGCCCGCCGAGCATCCGGCGCCGTCCGCGGTCGCCGCGACGATCTCCTGGGGGCGGAACGAGGTCGCGAACGCGGATGAGCCCGCCGGCGGGAGCGAGGAGCGAGGCGTGGGCGCCGCGGCATCGGGACCGGCGGCCGAGGCCGTGGGCCGGGACGACGATGCCAGCCGCGACGGCTCAAGCGATGCGCCCGGCTCGACCGACGCGACCGCGGCCACTGGGTCGGCCGACGCGACCGCGGCCGCGGGGTCGGCCGACCGGCCCGGCCGTTGGGTCGGACCCGCCGATGCGACCCCGATCCCCGCCACGAACGCCAGCACTCCGACCACCATCCCGACGAGCGCGATGAGCGGCACGCGCGTCCGGGCCGTGATGGGGGCGACCTCGAAGACGGGCGCCTTGGGCCGGAGCTCCTCGAAGGGCTCCGGTGCGCGCTCGTCCGTGCTCGGGTGCTGGGGCATGTGCGGGCGTCCTCGTGTAGCTCGGTCCCTGCGCGGACCTGTTCGCCGCGACGCGCCCCACGGATGGGTCCCGGCAGGCCGACGGTGCGCGGTGCTACCGTCCCGCCCGACCCGCGCCAGGCGCCGGTCATGAGCGATTTCTCATGATCGTCACGAAACCATCGGGGTGGTCGAAGGCTCAGATAGACGAGACCCACGCACCCCGCACCGGAGCACCCGTGATCACCTCTGCACCTGCCTCCCGCCTCCTGGCAGGCCCGCCCCTCACCGGCGAGGCCGAGTCCTTCGACGCCCACCGGGCGCGCCTCGGCCCCATGCCGCCCACCTACGGCAACGGCGACCTCATCACCACGCTCGAGTCCAGCGGCCTGCTGGGCCGCGGCGGCGCCGGGTTTCCCGTCGGCAGGAAGTGGCGGGCGATGGCCGGCCGGGCGACCGGCCGCGCGGTGATCGTCGCCAATGGCGCCGAGGGCGAGCCGCCCAGCTTCAAGGACCGGACGCTCATGGCGAATCGGCCGCACCTCGTGCTCGACGGGGCGGCGCTGGCCGCCGAGGCCGTGGACGCGGACGAGATCGTCCTGTACATCGGCGAGGAGCACCTGGAGGCGGTCGCGGCGATGCGCCGGGCGATGCGCGAGCGCCGGGCGGACATCCGCCGGCCGATGCGCCTGGTGGAGGCGCCCATCGGCTACGTCGCCGGCGAGGCGTCGGCGGCCGTCCACGCCATCAACACCGGCGACGCGCGGCCCATGACCACCCCGCCGCGCATGTCGCAGGTCGGCGTGGGCGGGCATCCGACGCTCGTCCAGAACGTCGAGAGCCTCGCCGCGGCGGCGCTCATCGCGCGCTTCGGCGACGACTGGTACCGCTCCGCGGGGCGCCTCGCGACCAGGGGCACGGCGCTGATCACCGTCACAGGCCCGATCCGTGAGCCGGGTGTCCGCGAGATCGAGCTCGGGACGCCGCTGGGCGAGGTGATCGAGGCGGCCGGCGGCACGCGCGGCGACATCTCGGCCGTGGTGCTGGGCGGGTACTTCGGGACGTGGACCCACCTCGACGAGTCGTGGGACCTGCCGCTCGACCCGGACTCGATGCACGCGGAGGGCCTCACCTTCGGCTGCGGCATCGTCGGCGCGCTGGGCGCCGGGAGCTGCGGCGTCTCGGCCCCCGCGGAGATCATGGGCTTCATGGCCCGCGAGAGCGCCGGGCAGTGCGGGCCCTGCGTCTACGGGCTCGGGGCGATCGCTGAGGCGGCGCGGCGGATCGCGCATGGCGCCGGCAAGGACGCCGACATCGACAACCTGCACCGCTGGGTGGCCCAGGTCCCCGGACGTGGTGCGTGCCACCACCCCGACGGCGCCATCCAGCTGATGGTGAGCGCGATGCACACCTTTGGGGACGAGTTCGCGTACCACGTGCGAACCGGGCGCTGCTCGATGACCAGGGCGAGGCTGGGCGATGGCCAGAGCTGAGAAGCGACTGCGCGTCGACTGGATCAAGTGCGACGGCTATGGGACCTGCGGGGACATGCTCCCCGAGCTGATCGACCTCGACGAGTGGCGCTACCCGATCATCGCCCCCGGGACCGTGCCGGGCGGGCTCATCGGCGACGCGCTGCGCGCCGTGGACTGCTGCCCGATGAAGGCGCTCATCCTGGAGAAGGTGCCGCCGCCCCGATCGTAGGGGCCGGACGGACGTTCGCGCCCCGGCGGCGACCGTGCGACCATCGTGGCCGGCATTTCGGGACCCCTGCTGCGGGGCCCCCACGAGGATGATCGGCATGACGATCCACGAGGCGCCGGCCGCCGGCGGCACGGACACGGACCGCGCGGCGGCCGCGATCGCCGAGGTCGAAGCGCACACGGCCCACAACTACCATCCGCTCCCTGTGGTCCTCGCAACCGGCGAGGGCGCCTGGGTCACCGACGTCGACGGGATCCGCTACCTGGACATGCTCGCCGGGTACAGTGCGCTCAACTTCGGGCACCGGAATCCCGTTCTCGTCGCCGCCGTGGAGCGGCAGCTGGGGCGGCTCACGCTGACGAGCCGGGCCTTCCACAACGACCTGCTCGGGGTCTTCGGGCGGGAGCTGGCCGAGCTCTGCGGCATGGACGCGATCCTGCCGATGAACACGGGTGCCGAGGCCGTCGAGACCGCACTCAAGATGGCCCGCAAATGGGGCTACGAGCGCAAGGGCGTGCCCGAGGGTGCCGCGAAGATCGTCGTCATGGCCGGCAACTTCCACGGCCGCACCACGACGATCATCAGCTTCTCCGACGATCCGGGGGCGCGCGCCGGGTTCGGGCCGTACACGCCCGGCTTCGTGACCGTGCCCTACGGGGACGCGGCGGCGCTGGCCGACGCCATCGACGACGACACCGTCGCGGTCCTCCTGGAGCCGATCCAGGGCGAGGCAGGCGTGCTGATCCCGCCCGACGGGTACCTGCGCGACGTCCGCCGGTTGTGCACGCAGCGCAACGTCCTGATGCTCGCGGACGAGATCCAGTCGGGTCTGGGGCGCACGGGCGAGACCTTCGCCTGCGACCACGAGGGCGTCGTGCCCGACGCCTACATCCTGGGCAAGGCCCTGGGCGGCGGGATCCTGCCGGTGTCCGCGGTGATCTCGCGGGCGGATGTCATGGGCGTCTTCACCGCCGGGGTCCACGGCAGCACGTTCGGCGGCAACCCGCTCGCGTGTGCCGTGGGGATCGAGGTCGTGCGCATGCTCGCGACGGGCGAGCCGCAGGCGCGGGCCAGGGATCTGGGCGTGGTGCTGCACAACCTGCTCGCGGAGCTGCCGACCGACCGCATCTCGGCGTTCCGCGTCCGAGGGTTGTGGGCCGGCATCGACGTCGTGGGTCGCACCGGTCGCGACGTCTGCGAGGGGCTCATGCGCCGTGGCATCCTCGCGAAGGACACGCACGGCTCCACGATCCGCCTCGCCCCGCCGATCGTCATCGAGCGCGCGGACCTCGAGTGGGCCGTCGGGCAGCTGCGCGAGGAGCTCGGGGGGTAGTGGTCCGGGCCAGGCTCGGGGCCTGGCACAGCGGGGCCTGGCGCCCGGGGCCTTCCGCCCGGGTACACGCGAAGCCCGCGGGGCCGGTTGGCCGCCGCGGGCGTCGATCGGACGGGTGCGGATCAAGCGGTTCGTCAGCCCGCGCTGGGGGCCGGCGCGGCCGGCGCCCACGCGACGGTCGCCGCCGGCGGGGTCTCCGGGCGGAGCATCCGCCAGGCCGCGAGGAGCAGGGCACCGAACCCGAACAGGGTGGCGATGCCGCTGACGAAGGGCAGGATCCCGGCGACGCCCAGGACGATCACGCCCAGGATCGCGGCTCGGTATGGGCGACCCGTCTCGCGGCTGCCGCGGGACTTGCCGATCATCCAGTCGCCGACCCAGATCGCAGCCACGAGCCAGCCGAGGAACGCGAGCGCCGGCAGGACCACCAACGCGAGGGTGAACCCGATCGGCGCGCCGATCACGGTGACCATGAGCAGGAACGAGAGGACCGGCAGCAGGATCGTGCCCGCGATGCCGGCGAGCAGGACGTGCCCGGGCCGCTGCTCGATGAGTGCCTCGACCTCGCGCACCTGGCGGGCACCGAAGGCGGCGACGCCGAGGGCGGCGAAGATCGAGATCAGCGCGAAGCCGACCGCGAGGACGATGAGGATCGGGATCATCAGGATCGCGACGGTCGCGGCGAACGCGGCCAGGTCCGTGTCGAGCGCCTGGACAGTGCCCTGCACGACGGCGCCGGGCTGCGTGGTCACGGTGCCGCGGACCGTGCGGACCTCGCCGGTGACCGTGGTGCCCGCGCCGAGGTCGGCGGTCCCGTCGGCGACGACGAGCGTCCCGATGGTGGCGCCGGAGAAGGTCGCGGTGCCGTCGACGACGACGACCGTGCCGACGTCGCCGCTGATCCGCGCGTTGCCGGAGACGACGACGAGGGTGTCGACCTGGTGGCCGGCGGCGATGTCGAGGTCGCCGTTGACCGCGACCAGGACGCTGTCGCTGCGGGAGTAGGGGCCCGCGGCGAGCGCCGCCGGGGCGAAGAGGGCGAGGAGGATCAGGATCGAGGTCGTGATCGCGAACAGGCGTCGCATCGAGGTTCCTTCCAGGAGTTGGGCGGTGCGGATTGGGCAGTGCCGCCGATGTGCGGTTGATGTCGTTGACGCTACGCCGCGGTCCGCTCCGCTCCCAGCCGGGTAGCGGGTATCTCGGAGGTGGGGGTAGCCCTACCCCTCGCGCCGTCGTGTTCGACCGCGCCGCGCTTGACCGGCGGCCCGCCCCTCACGCTCACAGTGCCCGGAACTTGCCGCAGCGGCCCGTCGGCCCGAGACCGGGCGCCATCCCGCTGCTCATCGGCGGCAACGGTCCCAAGGGCCAGCGCCACGCCGCGCTGCACGCCGACACCTGGAGCGGCTACGCGGAGGAGCGTGCCCACGTGCACGAGATGGCGCCGCGCCTCGCCGTCCTCGACGCAATCTGTGCGGAGATCGGGCGGGACCCGGCGAGCATCGGGCGCGGTGCGGGTGTGTCCGTCAACCCGCTGCGGCCGTCGGGCTGGCGCGAGGACGTGCTCAGCGGATGCGCGGAGGAGATCGCGGACGGGCTCCGGAGCTTCCGCGAGGCCGGCTTCGCCCAGGTCGACCTCATGCTGGGCCCGGGGACGATTGCGGCGATGGACGCGATGGCTCCGGTCGTGGAGCTGCTGCGCGCGGGACGACGCCGCCCTCCGGCGTCACGCCTGTTCGACGGCGACGACACGCGGTGGGACAACAACGTCCGCAAGGCGGCGTTCGGGCGCCTGGACATGCTCGCGCGGTCTCCCGCCTGGCCGACCAGCCGTAGGCCAGCAATCCCTCACCCACGCCTCGGAGTGGTGGTGGAGCGGTAAGCGAGCCCGCTTCGCCTCGCCTACGCCTCCGGGTGGTCAGCGAGGCTGATCAGGCACCGGCGGTCGCTCCAGCACCATGTCCAGGCGTAAACGAGGGAAGGTGCCCCGGATGTAGCCCCGGACGGTGCCCCAGAGGTCGCCCCGGACATCACCCCGGACGTCGAACCGACACGATCCGGCCCCATCGGCCCCGCATGCCGCATCCTGTGAGGAACACGCCCACGCGCCGCCAAGGAGAACCGCATGCCGAAGGCAGACCGAGTCGTCAGTATCCTCGCCGGCACGCCGGGCGTCGGGGCGGGCGCCACGGTCCAGGGCTGGATCCGGACCCGCCGCGACTCCAAGGCGGGGCTCTCGTTCCTCGCCGTCCACGATGGCTCGTGCTTCGACGCGATCCAGGTCGTCGCGCCCGCCGCGCTCGCAAACTACGCCGAGGAGATCCTCCACCTGACGGCCGGCTGCGCGGTCCGTGTCACCGGCACCGTTGCGGAGTCGCAGGGCAAGGGCCAGACCGTGGAGATCCTGGCGGACGCCGTGGAGGTCGTGGGCTGGGTCGACGATCCGGACACCTACCCGATCTCGCCCAAGCGCCACACGTTCGAGTACCTTCGTGAGGTCGCCCACCTGCGCCCCCGCACGAACACGTTCGGCGCCGTGGCCCGCGTCCGCCACACCCTGGCGATGGCGATCCACCGCTACTTCGACCAGAACGGCTTTGCCTGGATCCACACGCCGATCATCACCGCCTCCGACGCCGAGGGTGCCGGCGAGCTGTTCCGAGTCTCCACGCTGGACCTCGCGAACCTGCCGCGGACGCCGGACGGCGCCATCGACTACGCGCAGGACTTCTTCGGCAAGCCGTCGTTCCTCACGGTGTCCGGCCAGCTCAACGTCGAGACCTACTGTCTCGCGCTGACCAACGTCTACACCTTCGGCCCGACGTTCCGCGCCGAGAACTCCAACACGAGCCGCCACCTGTCCGAGTTCTGGATGGTGGAGCCCGAGATCGCGTTCGCCGATATCCATGACAACGCCGACCTCGCCGAGGACCTGCTCAAGCACAGCTTCCGCGCGATCCTCGACGAGCGGGCGGACGACATGGCGTTCTTCGCGGAGCGCATCGACAAGGACGCGGTCACCCGGCTGGAGGGCCTGATCAACTCCGACTTCGTGCGCATGGAGTACACCGAGGCGATCGCGGTCCTCGAGAAGGCCGGCCGCGACTGGGAGTTCCCGGTCCACTGGGGCGTCGCGCTCCAGGCCGAGCACGAGCGCTACCTGTGCGAGGAGTACGCGAAGCGCCCGGTGGTCGTCATCAACTACCCCAAGGAGATCAAGGCGTTCTACATGCGCCTCAACGACGACGGGCGCACCGTCGCCGCGATGGACGTGCTGGCCCCGGGCATCGGCGAGATCGTGGGCGGCAGCCAGCGCGAGGAGCGCCTGGACGTGCTTGACGCGCGGATCCGCGAGACCGGCCTGGATCCCGCGGTCTACGGCTGGTACCGCGACCTTCGCCGCTACGGCACCGTGCCCCACGCAGGGTTCGGGCTCGGGTTCGACCGGGCGGTCGCCTACGCGACGGGCATGGCCAACATCCGCGACGTCATCCCGTTCCCGCGCACCCCGGGCAGCGCCGACTTCTAGGGTTCGCGCCCGGCTCAATCGGCCGGGCGGAGCCGCTCCAGGCCATCGAGCAGCAGGTCCAGCCCGAACTCGAAGTCGAGCATCGGCGCGCCTGACGCCGCCAGCTCGGCCATCGCCTGGAGGTTGGGGTACGGGTCGAACGCCACCGCCATCATCGCCGCGAGCTCCGGGGCCCCCACGGCGTCGAACGGCAGGGCCAGCTCCTGCATCGTGAAGCCGTAGGTGTGGCTGTCGAGCGCCATGAACGCCCGCGCGATGGTGGGCGTCGCGAACCCGGCGCCGCGCAGGACCCCGACGACCGCATCGAGGTAGTGCAGGCGCGCCGGTCCCGGGTTGACACGCGACTCCATGACGAGGCCTGCCCACGGGTGCCGCCGCATGGCCGCGTGCAAGGAGATGGCGGAGCGCCGGATGGCGTCACGCCACGGCAGCCCGGCGTCCGGGACCTCGACCTCGTCCATCACCAGGTCCACGAGGCCGTCGAGGATCGCCTCCTTGTCGGCGACGTGCTTGTACAGGGACATCGCCTCGACGCTCAGGGCCTGGCCGATGCGGCGCATCGACACGGCCTCGAGGCCCTGCTCGTCGGCGAGGGCGAGGGCGGCGCGCAGGACCCGGTCGCGGCTCAGCGGCAGTCGGGGCAGTCGGGGCGGGCGCGGCGAGCGGGCGGCGTTGGGCTCGGCAGGCGGTCGCGGCATGGTCTCGCTACTCTCCCGCTTGACAGGCTTACGGTGTAGTCGTACAGTGGCTTACGCCGTAGGCTTACAGTGTAGCAGCAGCGATCGGAGCCGTCACCCATGCCGCAGATCATCACCATCCTGGGGGCCATCGTGCTCGGTATCGTCGCCCTGGGGGCCGCGTTCATCGTCGGATGGCGCGTCAAGTCGCCACTCGTCCTGGGCCCCATCGTCGCGTTCAGCAAGCGGTTCATGAACCCGAGCCAGATGCGCACCGCCGGCACGCCGGGCGCGTATGCCGGGATCATCCGCCACCGTGGCCGTGTCTCAGGCACGGCGTTCGAGACGCCGATCGGGATCGTGGCCGAAGGGCCCGCGTTCCTCGTGGCGCTGCCGTACGGCTCGCGGACGCAGTGGCTGCGCAACGTCCTCGCGGCCGGGACCGCGACCGTCGTGCACGAGGGCCGGACCTGCCGCGTCGATGCCCCCGAGCTGATCCCGATGGCCTCGGTCGTCGACCGGTTCTCCACGTCCGACCAGAGGATGTTCCCGGTGCTGCGGGTGGACAATTGCCTGCGGCTCCGCAACCTGGACCACGAGGACATCGCCGGTCGCGCGGCCTGAGGCCACGTCGGCCTGGGGCCCCACGTCCGCCCCGGCTACCGGCCGAGGTAGGCCCGGATCCCGGCCACGAGCCCCGCGGCGTACCGGTCGCGTCCGCTCGTGCTCTTCATCCGCCGCGCGTCCGACGCATTCTTCATGTTGCCGAGCTCGACAATCACGGCAGGCACATCCGAGAGGTTGAGCGTGCCGAGGTCGCTGCGGGTCTTGATGCCGGTCGTCGTGTAGTAGTTGGCCACCGGGAGCCCGGTGGCCAGGAGCCCGTTGCGCATCGCCCGCGCCAGCCGCGCCGAGGCCGACCAGATGTCGTCGGTGTAGCCAGCGATGAGCGAGGGCCGCATGACGAAGAACCCGCGGTGGGACGAGCTCGAGCCGTCGCCGTGGATGCTCACCATGAGGTTCGCGCCGACCTTCTCGCCGAAGCGGCCGCGGGTGGTCACGCAGGGCCCCCAGCCGGTGTCCGTCGTCCGCGTCAGGTAGACGGTGGCGCCCAGGGCCTCAAGGCGAGCCTTCGCCCGCAGCGCGACGGAGAAGCTGAGCCGGTGCTCCGGGTACCCGCTCACCGTCGAGGTGCCCACCTGGTTGCACGGCTTCCAGCGGGTGCCCACCCACACGCGGCGAGAGATCTCCGCCATGTGGGAGGCGTTGCCGCCGTTGTGGCCGGGGTCGATGGCGATGACGATCCCGGCGAGCGGCAGCGAGGGATCCGCCGCGCGGACGACGCCGGCGCCGGCAACGCCGGCCACGAGCGTGGCCGCCAGGAGGATGGCGACGAGGAGCGGAGCGAGGCGCCGGATCATGGCGCGAGTGAGCCGCCGTCGACCATGGTGATCACGAGCTTGCCGGCGGGCTTGCCGGCGGCGAGATCGCGGAGCGCGTCGGGGACGCCCTCGAGCGGGTAGCGGCGGTCGATGACGGGCGCGATGACCCCCGACGCCAACAGCCCCGAGAGCACGGCGACGTCGGCCGGGTCGAACGGCTTCCACCACAGCAGCAGGCCCAGCGTCCGGTTCCGGAAGACCGAGATGAGCGGCCCCAGGAGCAGCGCCTCGAAGATCGCGCCGGTCGAGCCGCCGGCCATCACGTAGCGACCGCCGGGCCGGAGCGCACGTCGCGGGGCGAGGAACGACCGGCGCCCCCAGACGTCCAGGATCCAGTCATAGCGCGGGCCGCCCTTCGTGTAGTCCTCGCGCGAATAGTCGATGACGTGATCGGCGCCCAGCGACCGGACGAGCTCCATCTTGCGGGTGCTGCAGACGCCGGTGACCTCCGCCCCGAACGACTTGGCGAGCTGCACCGCGAACGGCCCCACGTTGCCCGATGCCCCCACGACCAGCACGTGGTCGGATGGTTTGATCGAGCGGCCGCCGCGCAGGCCCTGTAGCGCCAGGATGCCGGACTGGGGCACGGTCGCTGCGACCTCGCATGAGACGCCGGACGGGATCACGGCCCACGCGTGCTCCGGCGCGCAGGCGAGCTCCGCGAACGCCCCGTAGCCGAAGAGCGTGAGGTCGCCGAAGACGCGGTCACCCGGCTTGAGCCTCGTCACGCCTGGGCCCACAGCCTCCACGACACCCGCCGCGTCGAGGCCCAGCCCTGCGTTGCGCGGTCGTCGCAGGCCCGTGCCCATGCGCGTGATGAACGGCACGCCGGTGAGGTAGTCCAGGTCCGCGCGGTTGACCGACGCCGCGTGGATGCGCACGAGCACCTCGCCGGCACCCGGGACGGGCGTGGGGACCTCGCGCAGCGCCAGGACATCCGGCGGGCCGTAGACGGAGCGGACGATGGCCCTCATGGCCGGCCGGGCCGGCCTATCCACGGCGGCGCGGGTTCGCGCGGCGGCCGCGGCCCGGACCGGTCCCGTCGCCGGCGGCCGCGACCGCGGCATCGTCGATCGGCTCGGGGGCCACGGGGATCGCCGGCAGCTCGGTCTGGTCCACGAGGCCGCTCACGATGATCCGTCGCATCTCGGCCTCGATCGCCGGGTCCGTCTCGACCTGCTGGTAGCGCGCCAGCCGGCGGTCGACCTCGTCGCAGGCCCGGGCGTAGGTGTCTTTGCCGCCGGCCCGCAGCCAGTTCTCGCGGTTGTCGCGGTCGATCACGGGCGACGTCAGGTACAGCTCGTTGGGCCAGTTGGTGATCGTGTGCTCGGCCATGATCAGGTGCTGGTCGGTCATGAGCCGGTCCACGAGGCCCTGGACCGGCAGGTCGTCGATGACCTTGATCTCGCGCACGAACCGCAGCGCCTGGCCACACATCTCGTCGTCGAAGACGAGCTTGGGCAGGCTGAACACGAGCAGGTAGTCCAGCATCCCTGGGCCGCTGACGCTGTTCACGCCCGCGAGCGCGGCGATGAGCGCACTGCCGAACGTCTCGGCGCCGGCCTGTGCGTCGAGGATCGGCGAGTCCGAGAGC
Source organism: Chloroflexota bacterium (assembly GCA_031404615.1). Taxonomy (GTDB): domain Bacteria; phylum Chloroflexota; class Limnocylindria; order Limnocylindrales; family CSP1-4; genus CAIXZV01. The sequence goes on along the minus strand of JANNHX010000219.1, from coordinate 1,862 downwards.
GCCATGTACGACTGCGACGGTAGCCCCAGCGCCTTCGCGACCGCGACGTACGCCGCATCGAGCGCGAGCGCCTCGATCGCCGACATCGGCGAGCTCGCCGCCTTCATATGGAACGTCGCCGGCGCGCCGCCGAACAGGACCGGGGCCCCGGGGCGGATCACCTGGGCCATCGTGATGCCGGCGAGGACATCGACCGTGTGGAAGATCGTCGCGCCGACCGTCGTGACCGGGGCGACCAGGCCCATCAGCGTCACCGGCACGATCTCGACCGGGATCCCGGCCTCGACGCAATCGAGGAGGTTCTGGCAGGAGTCCTCGGAGTAGCGGAAGTTGCCGGTGGCCGTGATCGTGAAGATCGACATCGGGCGGGCCCGGAGGTCGGCGCGGTCGGCCCGGAAGAGCTGCATCAGCTCGACCATTCGCGGCGTGCCGTGCTCGGTGAAGGCCCCGGAGACGACGGGCTTCTTCGAGTTCGTGAGGGCCATGGAGAGGCGCCACGCGTCGGAGACCTGCGCCTCAATGTCGTCGTTTGTCGAGAACGCGGTCGCAAGGTAGGCGATGTGGTCGAGGCCGTCGCACAGCCGCGCGTACTGGACGAAGTCCGCGGAGTTCGCGAGGCGGAGCTCGCCCGTGTGGTGGTCGAGCCACTTGAGGCCGGACGAGCCCGGCACGAAGTGGACACGGTCGCCGCCGATGTCAGCGTGCGGGTTGCCGTCGCGGTCGTAGAGCGTGAACGAGCCCGGCGCCGATGCGATGGCGGCCTCCACGATGTCGCGCGGGAACAGGACCCGCTCGCCCGAGGCATTGGTGGGCAGGCCGGCCCCGAGGAGCCTCCGCTTCATCCCGGCGCCGCGGATCTCCATGCCCGTCTCGGCCAGCACGCGCTTGGCCTCGTCGAGGATCTGGCCGATGAGGTCGTCCGACAGGACGCGCAGGTGGGGTCGCATGGGCCGAACGCTACCGCATCCCGTGCGCGAGCCCGTTCCGTGCGCCAACGGGCGGGACGGCAAGCGTCCGGCGGGACGGCCCGGGCGACCCGGGCGTGATCCCCGTGTGGATCGATTCCGGGACCCTCACGCAGAGCTCAGGGGCCAAACCGCGAACCCGGAGCCCGAGCCGTGCGACAGCCACCCGGATCCCATCCACAGGAGGATCACTGGGCGGCGGGATAGCGGCGTGGCGCGAGGGCGGATGGGACGCGGGCCCCCACTACCCCGGCCGCGGCAGGAACACGAGCAGGTTCCAGCCGGCCAGGCCACCCACCAGCGCGACGCGCGCAACCTGCGGCCAGCCCGTGCGCCAGATCGCGATCCCGGCGAGCACCGGCAGGAACACCAGCCAGGCGAGGGCCTGGATGACGAGCGGCAGGGTCCGGAGGCGGCGCCACACGCCCTCGATCCGTGCGGGCTCCCGGGCGAGCGCAACTCCGACAGCGACCCAGAGGCCAGCGAAGACGAGGAGCAGGATCCCGCTCGAGGCGAGGAACGGTATCGGTGCGGTGACGGCGGTGATGAGCGGGACCAGGACGCCGTCGACGAGCGTCGTGATGAGCGTGTCCATGCGTGAGGGCTCCTATTCGGTGGCGACGGCAACGGCGGGCGAGACGGGCTCGCGTCGCGGGAGGAAGACGAGGAGGTTCCAGCCGGCGATCCCGACGACCAGGAGGACCCGGACGAGGGGCGCCCAGTCGGTGCCCCAGATCCACAGCCCGGCCGTCAGCGGCAGGAACAGGAGCCAGGCGACGGCCTGGATGACGAGCGGCACTGTCCGGAGGCGGTGCCACGCGCCCTCGATCCGTGCGGGCTCCCGGACGAGCGAAACCCCGACGGCGACCCAGAGGCCGGCGAAGACGAGGAGCAGGA